>CADCPK010000019.1 GCA_902803215.1 uncultured Lachnospiraceae bacterium | reverse complement strand
TCCAACTTTTGGTTTTTATTGTCCTATTTCTTCACCGGAAAGCGGAATTATAATCGATAATAGAGTATTATAACCTGTGAACTCGTTTGACATATCAGGATATACTGTCTGCTGTATTGTCGCGGACAAAGGGTTTAATACAGTCATGAAGCACAGAAAAACGATCTTCTGGATGATTATTCTGATACCGCTTCTTCTGGTGGTTCCGGTCAATGTGGTTATCGTGCGCAGTGCACTGAGGGAAGTGACCCGGATCAGGGACTCCGAAGTGGAAAATAATGACCGGTTTGTGGCGACGGTGGCTGCATCTGTTGAGGATGAAATGGGCGCCATGGATACCTATGTCCGTCTTCTGACCACGGAACAGACGGAGTACTTCCGGATGCTGTCTTTTCATGACAGCGGTCAAAGCGGATTCTGGGCAGCAGAAAGCCAGCTGAGGAAAGAAATGAGCGCATTTATGGCAACTCACAGCTTTGTCCGGAGTATGACGCTGTATTTCCGGCAGACGGATCTGATTATTAACCGCGACAACTTCCGACAGAGAGAAAAGAGCCGGATTCTTTCGGATATATCGGATATCTTAAGGGGCAATAAGGAAGCACAGGCGCTGGATCCGAAAAATAACAGGTGGTGGCTGATCCGGTCTGAGGGACAGATGTTTATTGCTCTTATCCACAGGGATACGGACGCTTCTGTTATGGCCATGGTTTCTCTTGATGAAATGCTGGAAACAGCCTCGGAAGGATCACCGGGTATGGCCTATTTTTCTGCCGGCGACAGTATTTTTACCATATCAAAGGAAAATATTGTCCGCGTAAAGCAGGAAGATGGCATTTCCTGGCTTTCAGATGACAAAACCTATTACGACTCAGAGCTTTCCATTCGTGATCTTGATTTGACATTCGGAAGTCTGCTGGACAAAAAAGAAATATCGGATGAGCTTTTCCGTATGACGAGACTTCTGTTTGCCGCAGCCCTTCTGTCCTGTCTGATCGGACCCGCTATTTCCGTATTCTTTTATTGGGTAGTTGAGAGGCCGCTCTCCCAGATGACGGATTCTATGGACAGGATTAAGCACGGTGATATGGGGTATCGGATTCCCACTGACAGAAAACGGATCCACACGGAATTCGACGATCTGAAAGCGGAGTTTAATTCTATGCTTGATGAAGTGGAGCACAGCCGTAATGCTCTTTATGAGAAGGAAATTGACACCCAGAAGGTTCAGCTTCGGTATCTGGGACAGCAGATCAGACCGCATTTTATCCTCAATGCGCTCAACATTATCTATACCTGTGATGAGAGTGAGATTGGCCTGATCAGGAAGATGGTTCTGTATCTTACCAAGTATTTCAGGTATCTGGTGAATCTCAATACCGACTATGTCTATCTCAGCGACGAGATGGAATTTGTAAAGAATTATCTTAATATCCAGAAGCTGCGGTATCCCGACCGCTTCGTGTATTTCGCCGAATGGGAGGATGAGCTAAGTGAGGCTAAGATTCCGGCAGTCGTTATTCAGACATTCGTGGAAAACAGTATCAAGTACAGCTTTGAAAGAGATAAGGCGATCTATATCGTGATTCTGGCCAGACAGTACGGGGAAGACAGAATCGAGCTGATGATCAGCGATACCGGAAAGGGTTTTCAGGAAGAAACGCTGGTAAAGATACGGCGATTTCTTGAATCGCATGAGTACAGCGAGGAACTGGGGGTAGGCATTCAGAATGTGGTCAGCCGGCTTGATCTCCTGTACAGTGACTGTTACAGTATCTCAATTGGAAACGGAGATGATGGCGGTGCGCGTGTACGCCTGCTTCTTCCTCTGGTTTTGCAGGAGGAACAGACGGAGGAAGCGGAAGAACCGCCGTGTTTAACCGCGGATCCTGATACAATCAAAGATAAGCGAGCGCAAAGGAGGGAGCACCTTGATCAGAGCTCTTCTTGTAGATGACGAAATCCGGGTACTTGAGGCGATCAAGAATAATATCCGATGGAAGGAATGCGGAATAGATCACCTGCTGACAGCCGGGGACGTGGACGATGCCAGGGAAAAGTACCGGTTATACCGCCCGGACATTCTGCTGACGGATGTCGAAATGCCGGATGGAAACGGCCTGGAGTTAATTGAAGGAATCCGAAGCGAGGACAGCCGCGTGATCTGTCTGTGTATCACCTGTCACCCGGAATTTTCTTATATGCGGAAGGCAATGCAGCTCGGGAGTATGGATTATATTCTGAAGCCTGTCGATTATGAAGAGCTGGAGTCGGTTCTCATGAAGGCGGTGAAGGTGATCCAGAGATCGCGGTATGGGGACGGAACGGATACAGCAGCAGAGGATGACCGAAAGGAGGGGCCGGGCTATTACGAGGAAGACAGGTTTCTTTCCCGTGCGGAGGAATATATTGAACAGCACCTTCTGGAAGAAATTCCGATCAGCGTGCTGGCTGAGCATCTGGGCTGCAGTACCTCCCATGTTATGCGCTGCTTCCGGAAACGGCTGGATATGACTGTCGTCGAATACATCACAAAGAAGCGTATCGATAAAGCAAAACAGCTTCTTACAAACACAGACCTGCCGATCATGACCGTGGCAGAGTATACCGGATATCCGGACTACTCCTATTTTACAAGAGTATTTCGAAAAGAAACCGGAGTTACGCCGAGGGCTTACCGGGTCGGCGTACAGCCGGAACCACAACAGAATAAGTAGTCCGGCAGCAATCTCAGGACTTTAGAAAAAATCAGCATGGATAATCCAATATGCTGATTTTTTTGTCCTATTTGGCAAAAGGGTTCTTATCTATGATGGTGATATGATTCTGGAACTGTAACATATCACTTATTTCTTTAAAGGAGGAGCCCCTGATGAATGGGACGAAAAAGAAATTTAAACTCCAGAGGTGGCTGCCGTTTTACCTGATGGCCCTGCCCTGCGTTATCTACTTTTTTATTAATAACTACATGCCTATGGCCGGTCTTCAGATTGCATTTAAGCAATACAATGTGAGGGACGGCATCTGGGGAAGTCCCTGGATCGGATTTGAAAATTTCAAGTATCTTTTTTCCAGCAGCGACGCGTGGATCATTACGAGGAACACGATAGGCTATAACCTGTTCTGGATTGTCCTTAACACCGTTCTGGGGGTTATGATCGCGATTTTCCTCAATGAGGTTCGCGGCAAAACGGCAAAAAAGATCTACCAGACATTTATTCTGCTCCCGTATCTCATTTCAATGGTGGTCGTTTCCTATCTCGCCTATGCTTTCCTGAGTGAGCAGACCGGCTTTATCAACAGTATCCTTAAGGCTGTCGGCCTGCAGCCCATTATGTGGTATCAGAAAGCAAAGTACTGGCCTGTGATCCTGACCATCGTGTATGAGTGGAAGAACATCGGTTTCAATGCCATCATCTTTCTGGCCAGTCTTGTCGGCATCAGTAAGGATTACTACGAAGCTGCAGAGGTGGACGGCGCAACTAAGTGGCAGCAGATCCGTAAGATCACGATCCCGATGCTGACACCGACCATCATCATGCTGGTTACCATCGGAATGGGCAATATCTTCCGTTCGGATTTCGGTCTTTTCTATCAGGTTCCGAGAAACCAGGGACTCTTAAACGCGGCAACCAATACGATTGACACTTACGTTTTCAGGGCGCTGCTTCAGACCGGCGATATCGGAATGTCTTCTGCGGCAGCCTTCTATCAGTCGGTCGTCTGCCTGATCACCATCCTCGTTTTCAACGGTATCATGAACAAGATCAGCAAAGAGAACGCTATGTTCTGATCCGCTTCACCTAAACATATGGAGGTCCAGTATAATGAATAAATCAAGTAAAAGATTTCTTGTGTTGTCACATGTGATGCTGATCATACTGAGCGTATTCCTGGCCGCCCCCTTCGTGCTGCTTATCATTTCGTCATTTACAGAGGAAAGTACGGCGGTTAAATACGGATATACATTTTTCCCTAAAATGCTGTCACTGGACGCTTACAGGTATATCTTCAGCAATATCGGCATGTTCGGAAAGGCATTCCTGATCACGATCTGCGTGACGGTGACGGGTGTTATTGTAAGTCTTCTTATTTCTTCCATGATGGCATACGTGTTGTCCAGAAAGGGAATCCCGGGCGGAAGAATTCTGAATTTCTTTGTCGTTTTTACCATGCTGTTCAACGGAGGTCTTGTGGCGACCTACCTGAACTACGTGCAGGTTTTTCACATCAAGAATACGTATCTTGCGCTGCTGATACCGAACCTTCTGTGCAACGCATTTTCGATTATGATGATTAAGAACTATTTCCAGTCCTCGATACCGGAGGAACTGCTGGAGGCTGCAAGGATCGACGGAGCTTCGGAGATGAAGATCTTTCTGAAGATTGTGATTCCGCTGTCCAAGCCGATTCTGGCGACCGTTGCGCTGATCGTAGGTCTCGCTTACTGGAATGACTGGCAGAACGGTCTGTATTACCTGGACAATACTGCGATGCATGGCATTCAGAATGTTCTCAATGACATGAACAGCAATGCAAAGTATCTGATGCAGTTCGGAACCGGCGGCGCTACCGTTCCCACGACGACAGTCCGGATGGCGATCGCGGTCGTGGGTATTCTCCCGGTTCTGTGCGTCTATCCCTTCTTCCAGGATTATTTCGCCAAGGGCATTACGGCCGGTGCTGTGAAAGGATAATCCAAAAACCGGACGCTTTTGTGCTATAAAGAAAGACAGCATCAGAATAAAATAAAATGCAGAAAATACATGTGCGGCATAGAGTCAAGCGCACGCGGAACCTGTAAATAAAATACATCATAAAGGAGAAAAAAATGAGAAAAGGAAGACTGTTTACAACTCTTGCTCTTACGGCAGCCCTGACTGCATCTGTATTCACTCCGGCAGCGGTCTCGGCGGACGATGCGGACTACGAGCTCGTGATTGAGTTGATGACCTTCGGTCCGACGCCGGCAGACATCAGCGAAGTCGAGGCGGCAATCTCTGAAATCACTTCAGAAAAGATAGGCGCCACCGTGAAATTTCTTCCGATGTCCGTTGCGGATCATGCGACTAAGGTCAATCTTCTTGCAGCAGGAGGAGAAAAAGTCGACCTGATCATGGCCGGCATCACCAGCGATCCGGCAACGCTTCACAGCAACGGTGTTCTGGAAGATATCAGCGGCCTTCTTGACGAATATGCGCCGAACATTGTTGAGGATATGGGACAGCTTCTTGACGCAGCAACCTTTGACGGCGGTATCTATGCGATTCCTGCCGTAAAGTACCCGGCAGAGCAGCTGAATCTTCTTTATAACAAGCAGATGGCGGAAGAATACGGTATTGAGATTCCGGAATCCCTTGACAGCTACGAAGCCTGGGACGCATTTTTCGAAGAAGCTTACTCTAAACTGCCGGAAGAGATCCGCGTATTCACTCTTGGCGACGGGAGCGGATCCATCACCCTCAACTGGGATTCCAGATATGACTCTCTTGGAGATACAAGCTATCTTGCATACGGCGTTCTTCAGGATGTGGAAAACGGAACGGAGATCGTCAACTGGTATGAGACGGAAAAGTACAGGACCATGCTTGAGAAGAGACATGAATGGTATGAGAAAGGCTATGTGGTTCCGGATTCCATGACCAACGGATACAGCACGCTTGACTGTATGGCGGCGGGAACCTGCTTTTCCTTCCAGAATGCATTCAAGGTGGACTGCAACGAAGTAACCCTTGGAAGAAACTGCGGCGGCATTGAGCTCGGCTATATCCCGCTTGGTGAGCCGATTATCTCCGGTTCCAGCACGGTCATGATGAGCTGGGGCGTTCCGGTGACATCTGAAAAACCGGAAAAAGCCGTCCAGTTCCTGTCCCTCCTTTATGAGGACGCAGATCTGGCAAACATCTGCAATTATGGTATTGAGGGGAAGAATTACGTTAAGGTGAGCGATCATATTATCGAGTATCCGGAGGGCATGAATGCAATGACCAACGGATGGGGCGGATTCATCAACTGGTTCGGCGATAATGATAATGTTTACCAGCTTGCACCGAATACGGAAGAGTATTATGAGCATCTCGAAGATTACGGTCTTGAGAAAGCACTCGTCTCCAACGCGCTCGGTTATACCTTTGATACCTCTTCCGTGAAGACGCAGCTTGCGGCGCTGACCTCTGTTATTGATACGATGAAGCCGGCTCTTGAGTGCGGCCTCGTGGATGTGGAGACCGAGCTTCCCGCCTTCATCGAAGCGATGAAGGGCGCCGGGATCGAAGAGATTATTGCGGAAAACCAGAGACAGTTCGATGAATGGCTTGCTGCAAAAGAATGATTCGACAGGGAATCAGTCGGTTTGTGATGAATGATCATAAGTATTAGAAAATGAAAGACCAGACAGCGGTCGCTGTCTGGTCTTTTCTTAAAAAAAGGGGGAGCATTTTGCGGAAAGGAACGGTATTTCAGATCCAGTCTTATTCGATTCACGACGGTCCGGGAATCCGGACAACCGTATTCCTGAAGGGTTGTCCGTTAAGATGCCTGTGGTGCCATAATCCGGAATCGCAGAACCGTATGCCTGAGCTGATGTATTTTGAAGAAAAATGTATTCTCTGCGGAAAGTGTATCTCTTCGTGCCCGCGGAATGCGATTCGTCCGGATGGGGACCGTCTTGTGACGGACCGTGAAAAATGCCGTGCATGCGGGGACTGTGTGGAGATCTGTCCGCGCGAAGCCAGGCATATATCGGGGAGGCTTATGACGGCTGAAGACGTTATGAAAAAAGTCCGTAAGGATTCCATGTTTTATCCGCTTTCAGGAGGCGGCGTGACGTTAAGCGGAGGAGAACCGCTCTTCCAGCCGGAATTTTCGGAAGAACTGTTCGGCATCTGTAAAAAGGAAGGCGTGAGTACAGCTGTGGAAACCTGCGGATATGCCTCCGAAGAGATTGTACGTACCGTTCTTAAAGATGTTGATCTGGTGTTTCTGGATATTAAGGCTGCAGACGAAGAGCTGCATACAAAACTTACCGGTGTTCCAAATAAACCGGTTCTCAGGAATGCGGAAATCATCCGGCACAGTATGAAAAAGAATCTGATCATCCGGATTCCGATGATCCCGGAGATGAATGCAACGGAAGACAACATTCGAAAAACAGGCACTTTCATCACAGAAAGACTGGGAAAAGACGTGCCGGTCCAGCTGCTTCCCTATCACAACCTCGGAACGGACAAGGAAAAGCAGCTGGGACGGAGTGATGTGCACGAATACGCGAGACCTTCAGAAGACCGGATGGAGGCATTTCGGCAGATGCTGGAAGGATACGGGTTAACGGTGCAGACCGGCGGCTCGATGTAAATACATATATTGGGCCGTTATACAGACAGGAAAGACAAAAGGAGAAAAATGGGCGATGAGTGAAAGAATTGAAAAGATGCTGGAAAGAGCAAAGCAGAAGCCGGAGATTTCCATGAATGTGTATCGGATCATTCAGGAGACATCCCGGGAGATGAACGGAGAAGATCTTGTAAGCATAAGAGCTCAGGCCGTTTACAATATCCTGACGAAGATACCGGTTTTTATTGAAGAAGGCGATCTCCTTGCCGGAAACGGGGCTTCTGTTCCCGGCGGGCTTGAGATCGATTCCGCCAACGGGATCTGGAATCAGTATGAGATTGAGGAGCTGAGAAAAGACGGTTACCGTTTCCGGGAGGAGGATGAGGGAGCTCTTTACGATCTTAACAGGAACAATACTCCCTACAGCATGAATGACGGCATTGCGGCTGCGCTTGAAGCAGATGGCGCCCTGATGCCTTTCCTGCATTCAGGTATGGGGATGGTACGCTGGACTTCTCTTGAGAGGGGACGGCAGATCGGCCAGTGCAGTGCACAGGGAGGACTGAACCTGACGCCGGCACAGTCGATGATGATCCTCGATTATGAAACGGCACTCGCAAAAGGCATTGATGCGATGATTCTGGAGTGCAGTGAAAAAATACGTGAAATACGTTTTTTCTCTACGGGGGATTTTGAAAGAGCCATTTATCTCAAAGCCATGAGAACCTGTCTTAAGGGAATTAATATCTATGGAGAAAGGCTTTCACAGGCTGCCGAAGAAGCTGCAAAAACTGCCGATACTGAAGAGCGAAAAAAAGAACTCCTGCGTATGGCGGAGATCCTGCGCCGGGTTCCGTCAAAGCCTGCAGGGAACTTCCGTGAGGCGATTCAGTTTTACTGGCTGCTCTTCCATACAGTAGCATGCCCGAACGGAGTGCTCGGAATGGGGCGTCTGGACCAGATCCTTTATCCGTACTATGAAAGAGATATTGAAGCAGGCATCATCACGGATGAAGAAGTTCTGGAGCTTCTTGAGAATCTGAGAGTTAAGGATTACATGCTCGGTATTGTTACAGGCAAAGACTGCCGCAATGATTCGAACGGCGAGGCTAAGTGGCACAATATCGTGATCGGCGGAGTGAAAAAGGACGGAAACGACGCTTCGAATCCGCTGAGCTATCTGATTCTTAAAGCCATTCGCGGCGTAAAAACCCCCCATCCGACGGTGACTCTGCGTGTTGCGGATTCCACGCCGAAATCCCTGATCGCCGAGGGTATAAAGTGCGTGCGGGAAGGCTGCAGCATGCCGGCTTTTATCGGGGACCGGTCCTATATCCGTTATCTTGAAAACTGCGGCGTTCCGACAGAGGAAGCCAGGAATTATGCCGTAGCAGGCTGTATCGACGTGGTACTTCCGGCTAAATCGAGGATCATGAGCGCATGTATGTTCGTCACGACGATGTGCCTCGATGTCTTCCTTAACAAGGGAGTCAACCGCAACAACGGTGAGCAGATGGGGCACGACCCCGGAGACCTGGATCAGTGGAAGACCTACGGTGAGTTCGAAGCGGCATTTAAGAAGGAGATGAAGTACTTCATCTCGAAAATGGCGGAGTACAGCAATCTGATGATCTCTTCCATGCAGACACATTTTCCGGAGCCTGCCAAAACTGCTTTCATGGATCACGGGATTGAGGACGGCATAGATTTCCAGAAGAAGCGGATGCTTTTTGAGAACGGAGGTGTGATCTGTCCGGTCGGCCTGGTGAATCTGGGTGACTCTCTGATGGTGATCAAGAAGCTGGTATATGATGAGAAGAAGCTTTCCCTTGCGGAGCTGGCGGATATTCTGGACCGAAACTGGGAAGGACACGAGGATCTCAGGGCGGAGTGTCTCAAGGTCCCGAAATACGGCAATGATATTGATGAGGTCGATGCGATCGTGAGCGACCTTTACACGTTCTTCAATACGGCATGCAATGAGATGCCCTGTGCCACCGGAACCTTCTACAGGGGTTCAGCTGTTTCGATCTTCGGGCATGCGCCGGGCGGAAGATTGACCGGTGCGACGCCGGACGGAAGATATGCCGGACAGACACTGGCGGATGCCGGCGCATCTCCGATGAGAGGAATGGATAAGGAAGGGCCGCTGGCGGTGATCCGCAGCGCGGTAAAGCTGCCTCACGACTGGTATCAGGCAATACTCTTCAATATGAAGTTTCATCCGGACGCGATTATGACCGACGCGGATGTGGAAAAGCTTTCGGCTCTTATCCGGACATATTTCCTTCATGACGGGAAGCACATCCAGTTCAATATTGTTGATGCGAAGGTGCTTGAGGATGCCAGAATTCATCCTGAAGCGCATCAGGATCTTCTGGTCCGGGTAGCGGGTTACAGCGCTTATTATGTGGAGTTGACAGATCGTCTCCAGATTGAAATTCTTGAAAGGACACAGAACGAGAAGGTGATGTGATTCGAAGGCCGGAAGCCTGATGCCCCGGCTTGATTCTCTGCCGGGAAGGGACTTTAGAAGCAATGATTCAGGGAGATTTGAATTGGAGGTATCGAATATGGCTGTATTCAGAGTAAATTTCATGGCGGAGGCGCTGGGCAGGACTGTTCCGCTCACAGTAATTCTGCCGACGGATAAGGTGTATTTTGGTGATATGCAAAGGAGGGAAGAGGGAAAACCTTATAAGACACTCTATCTCCTTCATGGTATTGTAGGCGACGACACGGACTGGCTGTACGGGACCCGGATCGCCAGATGGGCAGCAGAGAAGGATCTGTGCGTCGTGATGCCCTCCGGAGAGAATATGTTCTATCTCGATCATCCGGACGAAGGAAATATGTACGGAGAGTTTATCGGCCGGGAACTGGTGGAATTTACCAGGAAGACGTTCCCGCTGTCGCGGAAACGAGAGGATACCTATATCGGCGGACTGTCCATGGGCGGATACGGCGCTATCCGGAACGGCCTGAAATATGCGGAAACATTTGGAGCCATCATCGGTCTGTCCTCCGCACTCATTGTGGATGAGACTCTTTTGATTCGCAATCCGGATCCGAAATTCCCGTCTGACCGACAGGAGTGGAAGCAGGCAGTATTTGGAAAGGATCTTGAAGCTGCGCTCAGGACAGATGTGAACCCAAATGTGATTCTGGATCAGCTTCTTAAGGAGGGACGCGAAATCCCGGCTATCTATCTCGCCTGCGGCGAGCAGGACTTCCTCATTGAGAGGAATAACGCTTTTGCGGATTTTCTGAAGGATCGAAAGGTACCGTTTACATACGTAACCGGTCCCGGTGCCCATGAGTGGGATTTCTGGGACAGATATATCTTCAGGGCATTGCAGTGGCTGCCTCTCGAGGAAGGTGCAGCCGGACGTTCGAGCGGCAATGTCGGACTTGAAAAATAGCCGAAAATAAGACGGATTTTTTGAAAAGGGGTGTGGAATAACACTATGGATCTCAATGATATTCTGGAAATTGAACAGTCCAAGTACTGTTATGAGCAGGCTTATGCCCTTCACAGGCACAAAGAAATTCCGGCATTATTTCTGAAAAGCGAAGGGACGACTTTTGATATCGCGGGCGATGCCATTTCCGGCTGGGATGCCGTCAACCGGAAATTCTGTGAAGAGCTCTTCTATGTATCTTCTGCAGAGGACAGCTATCATACCGGCTGGCAGATCTCCATGCCGCTGATCTATGAGGATCCGGTATCCGGTGACGTATGCGGGATCTTCCCGACCTTCGGATATCTGGTTCTCAACATGGATCCGGAGACGATGAAGCCGCCTTATACGGTTTTGTCTGCACTTGAGATGTGGAATGATCGTTTCACCCGTGCTGACGGCGCATGGAAGATCCGGAATTTGAGTGCGAAATTCATGCTCGGGCAGAGTGTGTGGCGCTGGAATCCCGCAGGTGATACCGGGCTTGCCGTACAGCATAAGCTTTACAGCGTGCCGCACCCGGTTCTCGGAAAGGAAGGTGAGGCATGATGATGTCAGGAAGCCTTTATTACGGGGTGCAGTTTGCTCAGAGTCTTTACAATCTTCTTTGGGAGTGCGGACGGATGGAGGAGATTCCGGACCGGGTATTTGCAGCGCGTACGGACATTTCCTCTTCGTATGAAGGCTGTCTTTGTAACGGCCGGGAAGATGTGCGGATCCTTTATCGTGAATATGTACATCGCCTGGAAGAAAACGGAGGTTTCTGCAGAGTGGATCTGCCTGCATCGCCGTATGTTGAAGCGTCGACAGACGGAAGCGAAGCGGTTCTTCATTCCCTCACCATGACGAAACAGCTGGAACGTACAGGTTCCGGCGAACAGATCCGGACCCGGATCGGGCGCTTTACGAACAGCTTTGTGCCGGAAGACGGCATATGGAAGCTCCGTGATTTTCGCTGGGAGCCTTTATGTGAATTTGAGGCGGACAGTGTAACACCGGACATGAATCTGGAAAAATACCGGAAAGATCCGAAAGCCTGGATCCGGGAGCTGCCGTCCCTGAAGCCGCTCCGGGATGAGGGCGTCACCCGGAAGACAGCGGAAATCCTTTTCCTCCGGAACGAAATCCTGTCATGGTTCTGCCGTCCTGCTGAACAGGAACAGACGGCAGATATCTCCTGCGCCACTGACGGGGTCCGGTCTGAGCTTGAAGCATTTATGCAAAGCAGCCCGTATATCCTTGTCACGTCTCCGGTGCTCCGGATGAGTGAGGATCTTAAGATGGCGGAAGCATTTTTCAGCGCCAGTGCGTTTGGTGAAACGACAGGGAACTGCATGATTGACACAAGAGGAAGCCTTGATATCCATCTTGTGAACGATGACGACGGATGGACGGTCAGCCGCTTCGGATGGTACCCATACGCGTCGTTGGAACCGTGGACAGTCAGGCGGTCATGGCGATCATTGCAGATTAACTGACGGCGGGACTGCGGATCCCTGCATAAAGTGTGTTTTAAGCTGCATGAAGGGGCTGTCGCACTAACGTGCGACGCCCCGCAAATAGAAAAACAGCCATACGGCTGTTT
>CADCPK010000018.1 GCA_902803215.1 uncultured Lachnospiraceae bacterium | reverse complement strand
GAGAGAGTGGGATTCGAACCCACGCGCCCTTGCGGACAAACGGTTTTCAAGACCGCCTCGTTATGACCACTTCGATATCTCTCCAAGCGCGGTTCTTCATAAACGCAAGAAAGATAATATCATTAATTGCTATCTGTGTCAACAACAAATTTGATATTTTTTTAAATTTTTTTCCTCGCCGGAAGCAAACCTTTATGAGGATAAAAATGCCTCGCCGATGATCAGATCCTCCGGGGTCGTGATCTTGATATTACGGTAGCTTCCGAGCGAAAACCGCACCTTACATTCCGTCTCACGTTCTACTACCATTGCGTCATCCGTGATACCGTTCATCCCTTTAAGGCGTGCGGATTCGTAAGCGTTCTTCAGCAAACTGTATGAGAATATCTGCGGCGTCTGCACGATCCACACCTTCTCTCTTGGGATGGTCCGGTCCACATCGTTGTTTTCGTCGGCCAGCTTCATGGTGTCCTTGGCAGGAACACCTACGATACAAGCTCCCGTACTCTCTGCCGTCTCGATGCCCCTTTTCAGTATCTCCTCCGTGATGAAAGGACGGGCGCTGTCATGAACGCAGACTATCCCTTGGCTGCTGCAGGCCTTAAGGCCCTCATAGACTGAGTCGTAGCGCTCTTTTCCCCCACCGACTATCTTCTTCACCTTATCGAAAGAATACTTTTCGACGATCTCGCTCCGGCAGTAGTCGATCATATCCTCCGATGTTACCAGAATGATCTCATCGATCAGGGAACTCTCCTGAAAACAGTGCAGGGAGTAATAAAGGACCGGCTTGCCTCCCAGCAGCATAAACTGTTTATGTACTTCGCTTTTCATCCTGCTGCCCTTCCCGGCCGCAAGGACGATCGCAGAACATCCTGTCATTTCTTTCATCCGCGTTCTCCCAGTTTCAGATTCGGCACCGCGTTCAGGTCCCATCCGTGCCTTGTACCCTTCAGGAACTCATAATATCCCGCGCATCCGATCATCGCCGCATTGTCCGTGCAGAAAATGGGTGAGGGACGATAAAAGGTAATCTTTCGCTTTTGGCACGCTTTCTCCATCGCCGTGCGAAGAGCCGAGTTTGCCGCCACTCCGCCCGCGATGGCCACTTTCTTCATATGTAATTCCTTCGCGGCATGCATAGTATGTTCGACAAGCACATCAACCACCGACTGTTGAAAGGAAGCCGCGACATCCGCCGTATTCACCGGCTCACCGGTCATCTCGGCATGATTCAGGTAATTCAGGACAGCCGATTTGAGGCCGCTGAAGGTGAAGTCATATTCACTGTCGCCAACCTTCCCGCGAGGAAAGTCTATCGCGCTGCTGTTTCCTTCTTTTGCTGCCTTATCGATCTTCGGTCCGCCCGGATAGCCCAGTCCGATGGCGCGGGCCACTTTATCAAAAGCCTCTCCCGCCGCATCGTCTCTGGTCCGTCCAAGGATGTCAAACTCGCCATAGTCTTTTACCACAACAAGATGCGTATGTCCTCCCGATACGATCAGACAAAGGAACGGAGGCTCCAGATCGGGATGCTCGATAAAATTGGCCGCCACATGTCCTTCAATGTGATGCACTCCGATCAGCGGGAGTTTTTTGGCATAAGCTATGGCCTTGGCTTCCGCAACTCCGACAAGGAGAGCCCCGACAAGCCCCGGGCCATAAGTGACCGCTATCGCATCCAGGTCGTCAAGCGAAGTATCCGCCTCGGCGAGCGCACTCCTGATCACCCGGTTTATCCTTTCAATATGCTTGCGCGAAGCAATTTCGGGAACGACTCCTCCATATAATGTATGTATGTCTATCTGTGATGAAATAACATTGGAAAGGATCGTCCTTCCGTTTTTTACCACAGAAGCCGCCGTCTCATCACATGAGCTTTCTATGGCAAGTATTTTGATATCATCCATCATTATTCCTCTTCAAAATTCAGTTCTGCACTCTTCCCGTCTTTTCCGGGGTAAGTCTCGGGAAAGATCCTGCGTGCATTATCGATATACTCCTCCGGCCTTACAAGCGAAGGGCTGTAATGTGTCAGCCACATTTCGCGGACGCCGGCCTCTTTTGCCATAACAGCCGCCTCCGCAAAAGTCATGTGCTTGTAGCCTTTGGCTTTTTCCTGCTTGTCTTCCTCTCCGTACATTCCTTCGCAAATAAACAGGTCGGAACCTTCAGCACAGCGCACGATCGATTCGGTCGGTCTTGTATCGGTAGTATAAGTCACTTTGATGCCCTTGCGAGGGGGACCCAGGACCATGTCCGGTGTATAGACTTTTCCGTCGGCCGTCTCTACTGTATTTCCTTTTTGGAGCGGATTCCAGTATTTGAGCGGGATCTCCTGCTCTTTTGCCCTCTCGGGCGAGAATTTTCCCTGTCTGAGAATCTCCAGAGAGTATCCGTAACAGACAACATTATGGTTGACACGGAAAGCCTTTATACGAAAGCCGTTCAGTTCGAAAACCTGCTCCGGCCCCGCGATCTCTATATATCGTATGGGAAAAGGAAGCTCCGGTGCAATGACGCGGAGCGAATTCACCACTCGTTCAAGCCCTTTCGGTCCGATCAGCGTCAGCGGCTCGGTCCTGTCGGCATTTCCCATCGTCAGCAGGAGGCCGGGAAGGCCGCTGATATGGTCTCCGTGAAAATGGGTAAAGCAGATCACGTCGATCGGCTTGAAGCTCCACCCTTTCTCTTTCACGGCGATCTGCGTTCCTTCTCCGCAGTCTATAAGAAGCGTGCTTCCGTTGTAACGTGCCATGAGTGCGGTCAGCCACCGTTTTGGCAGCGGCATCATACCTCCGCATCCCAGCAGACAAATATCCAGCATATATTCTTACCTTTCGTATCTTAACAGATACGAGCAAAAATCCATGCGAATCGCCTTCGGCGATGGGATTTTTGCTTGTTGTATCATGTTCATACGACCTCAGCAGCAAGTGCTTCGGTCTGTTCTGAATAGTTACCTTTAGCCCAATATTTTCGTCATAAGAACCGCATCCTCCGTCGGATCGGTATAGTAGTCCTTCCGGAGGCCGTCGACGGCAAAGCCGTTCCTTTCGTACAATCTTCGGGCAGTCTCATTGCTCTCTCTGACTTCAAGATGTATATAGCGGACCCCCTGCATCTGCAAAAGCCTCATGATGCTCTGCAGAATGAAACCTCCGATCCCTTCCCGCTGCCTTCCGGGATCCACACCGATATTCAGGATGTCCGCCTCATCAAGGACGATCAGACATCCGGCGTACCCGAGAATGCTGTCCGCCTCCTCTACAGCCAGGAAGAGGGTGTCTTTACGGATCAAAAACGTAAAAAAGCCTTCGCGGGTCCAGGGGACAGGAAAAAGCTTTTTTTCAAGCACCAGGACTTCATCCAGATCGTCCACAGTCATCTCTCTTAATGTCATTGTCCTTCTCGTCTAATCCTTTCTGCCCGTTCCCGTTCAGCCTGTGAAACCCTGAGATATTCCGGCACATGTTCATCCGCAGTCTGCATGACGCCCTGTGATGCGAGTACGGCTCCCAGAGAAGCTACCGAGCCCGCTCTCTGCATGGCCAGATGCGGCGGCGCAAAGGTGTGCGCGGTTTGCATGGCACAATCTATGTTATCCCTGTACACCGGCACCCCGTCTCCGAGAAACACCGTCGGCTCTCCGATCTTGTCGAGCACCCCGATAAGTTCCTCGATCCCCATGGCCGAGGGTTCCCCGATCGTCTTCAGATCGAGTCCTTCAAAACGGTAAATGCCGGTATAAACCTGATTTCTTCTGGCATCCATGATCGGACACACGATTCCCTGATGTCCGCAGAGATTAAAAGCCAACGCGTCAAGAGTCGACACCGGAATGACCGGTTTATTGAGAGCCAATGCGAGACCTTTTACCGTTGCGGAACCTATGCGAAGGCCGGTGAACGATCCCGGGCCTTTTGATACAGCGATCGCATCTATGGTCTCGAGATCCAGCCCGAGCGTCTGTACGATCTCGTCCAGCATGGGCAGAAGAGTCTGCGAATGTGTTTTTTTGTAATTGACAGTATACTCACAGACAAGCACTTCGTCCTGAAGATAAGCGACCGTAGCTGTCATCCCGGAACTGTCGAACGCGAGTATTTTCATTTAAGGTACTCCCTTTCTATAGTGATCCTTCTATAATCAAATCCTTTTTTCAGGTCTTTTTCGATCGTGACGGATATGCAGTTGTCCGGCAGGATCTCGCGGATCAGCTCCGCCCATTCGACCATGCAGACGCCGCCGCCGAAGAAATAATCGTCATATCCGATCTCTTCCATCTCCTCCACATCTTCTATCCGATATACGTCAAAATGATAGAACGGAAGTCTGCCCTCTGTATATTCCTGCAAGATCGTGAATGTCGGGCTGTTTACCGGCTCCGTAATGCCCAGTCCTGCCGCAACGCCCTGTGTAAATACTGTTTTGCCGACGCCCAGATCTCCGGAAAGCAGATAGATGTCTCCCGGTTTTGCCTTTTCTCCTATGCTCCGGCCCAGTGCAAATGTCTCTTCAGCACAGAATGTTTCTGTTACCATCTTTTGTCACCCTCGTTATCTCATGCTTGCGCATCAATTCTTTGCATATTATAATAGAGCAAACACTGAAACACAATCATTTTTTTAAAGGAGATTTTGTTATGGCAAACCCTGTTGTTACGATCACAATGGAAAACGGAGATGTGATGAAAGCGGAATTGTATCCCGAAATCGCTCCGAATACCGTGAACAATTTTGTCAGCCTGGTAAAAAAAGGATTCTATAACGGCCTCATTTTCCACAGAGTCATCAACGGCTTTATGATCCAGGGCGGCTGCCCCGACGGAACAGGAATGGGCGGTCCCGGATATCAGATCAAGGGTGAATTTAATAAGAATCGTTTCCGCAATGACCTTAAGCATACAGAAGGCGTACTTTCCATGGCCCGTGCCATGCATCCGGACTCTGCGGGTTCTCAGTTCTTTATCATGCATAAGGCTGCTCCGCATCTTGACGGGAGCTATGCGGCATTCGGAAAGATCATTGAGGGGATGGATGTGGTGAACCGCATCGCCGAGGAAGACACGGACTATCGTGACAGACCGCTCGATGACCAGGTTATTAAGAGTATGACTGTGGAGACGTTTGGGGAGGAGTATCCGGAGCCGGAGAAGGTGTGAAACAGGGGGCAGTTCGTTTCGGCGAGGAGTATTTGAAGCCGGAGAGGCTGTGATTGGGTGTCAGGCACCGTGAACAAAGTGTGAACAGAAGTGGGGGCGCGTACCGTGGAACGGTACACGCCCCCTACTTTTGTTCACACTTTGTTCACGGTGCCTGACACCCTTGTGATACCTCTACTGCTGTCCCGTCCACCACCGCAAAATCGGTCTCTCTCTCTGCCTCCACGGCAGCCCTTCCGCCGGTGGCTTCGGTCAACGCTTTTCTGATCCTTGCCTCGTCCTCCAAAGAGACGAGGATACGCATGACTACCTTATCGCTGTATTCCGTATCTACCACTGCAATTCCGTTTTCTCCGGCCAGATATTGAATTTTCCCCAGATCGGTGTAGTCCGTGTCGATGCGGAGCAGATTGCCTCTGATCACGGTGATCAGTTTGGAGGCCTTAAGCCCCGCCTGCACTGCGCCGGAGTAGGCTCTGACCAGGCCGCCTGTTCCCAGGAGAACGCCTCCGAAGTACCTTGTCACCACAACGGCCGTATTATAAAGATCTTCCCCCAAAAGCACATCCAGCATAGGACGGCCGGCAGTGCCGGAGGGCTCGCCGTCGTCGCTGCACCTTGTGTATTCGCGGTTGAGGCCGACGGTATACGCATAACAGTTATGCCGGGCATCCCAGTATTTCTTTTTTATTTCTTCTATAAAAGACAGCGCTTCTTCCTCCGAAGAGACGGGTCTTACATCCGCAAGAAATCTGGATTTTTTTTCCACGAGGACCCCCTGTCCTCCTTCATATACCGTCCTGTATGACTGCTTCATCCTTATGCCCCTCTCTGTCAAACTCCACCGTTCTGAACATTCACCATTACAAATCGATTCTTTTTACAGTGTATCATGGAAGTCAGAAAAAGAAAAGCATCTTACTCACAGACGCAGAGCCTCAAAGAGATGAAGCTTTTCCTTTACTTGTTTTCACAAAAATGATATAATAGATAAGCTTATATCCGGTTTCCGTTTTGGGAGGAATAATATGAATTATAGCAAGAAAGCGACTTCCCGCAAGAGGAATTCTCTGATCTCGGGATCCTCGATGCTGGGAAAGAAAGCTCATGTTTCATTCATAAGAATACTGTTTATAATGCTGATCGCCGCCATTGTGACTTCGATCTGTCTTGTAGCGGGTTCGGTCCGTGGTGTGCTGGACGGGGCACCGAATGTGGATGAAATCGATATCCAGCCGCTCGGGTACGCAACGATCCTGTATGACTGCAACGGCAAACAGCTTCGAAAGCTGTCCGCCCCCGACTCCAACCGTCTTCCCGTGATCATCGATGAAGACGAGGATAAGAACCAGATTCCGAAGTATCTTCAGGATGCCGTTGTCGCTATCGAGGATGAGCGTTTTTACGAGCATAACGGGATCGATATCAGGGGTATACTCAGAGCCGCGGTCAGAGCGGTCCAGACGGGTTCTCTCAGTGAGGGTGCCAGTACGATAACACAGCAGCTGCTCAAAAACAATGTCTTTACCGACTGGACCAGCGAGTCCACATGGCTCGAAAAGTTTACGCGAAAGCTGCAGGAGCAGTATCTTGCGCTGGCTGTAGAAAAAAAGATCAACGATAAATCGGTCATTCTGGAGAATTACCTGAATACGATCAACCTCGGGGCAGGCGCATACGGTGTGCAGGCTGCCGCCAGACAGTACTTCAACAAGGATGTCTGGGATCTCAATCTTTCCGAATGCGCAACACTCGCAGGAATAACACAGAATCCCAGCAAATATAATCCCATCGAACATCCTGAAGAGAATAAAAAGAGAAAAAAAGAAGTCCTGGAGCACATGCTGGATCAGGGCTATATCAAAGAAGCTGAGTTTGATGAAGCCATGGCCGATGACGACGTATATACACGGATCAAGACCGCACAGGAGATTCATAAGGAAGGAACCAGTACCATCTACTCCTATTTCGAGGATGAGCTCATCGACCAGGTGGTCGACGATCTGATGAACTTCCGCGCGATGAACAAAACTCAGGCGCGTAACATGGTATACAGCGGCGGCCTTAAGATCTACACCACGCAGGATCCTTCCATCCAGCGGATCCTGGATGAAGAATACGCCAACGAGGCCAACTATCCCGAAGGTACTACATATGCGCTTGATTTTGCCCTCACTATTGCAGATGAAGAAGGCAATCAGACCAATTACAGCAAAGAGATGATGCGGCTCTACTTCCAGGATACGGAAGATCCGGAGTTCAGCCTCCTCTTCAATTCGCCCGAGGAAGGCGATCCTTACGTAAAACGTTATGAAAGGTATGCTCTGTCGCAGACACCGGGAGGTCATATTTTTGCGGAGCGAGTAAACTATGCGCCTCAGCCGCAGTCCTCCATGAGCATCATCGAGCAGAGTACCGGACAGGTCAAGGCACTGATCGGCGGGCGAGGCGAAAAAACCGCAAGCCTTACCCTGAACCGTGCCACCGATTCCACCAGGCAGCCCGGTTCGACATTCAAGATCGTGTCCACCTACGCACCTGCTCTCGATTCGGCAAATATGACGCTTGCGACCTCTTTCGTCGATGAGCCGTACAATTATCCCGATGGTTCTCCGGTAAACAATGCCTCCATGTCTTTCGGAGGCGAAATGACCATCAGGAATGCCATCATCCATTCGGTCAACGTCGTCGCAGTCAAATGTCTCGAACAGGTTACTCCCGAGCTGGGGCTCAAGTATCTGACCGATCGCTTCGGTTTTACTACCCTTGCTACCGGTGATCCGGCGAAGGATACGGACTATCTTGGCAATGTGTGGAGCGATGCAAACCTTGCCACTGCCCTGGGCGGTATCACGCACGGTGTCACCAACGTTGAGCTCTGTGCGGCATATGCGGCTATCGCGAACGGCGGTCACTATATCAAGCCGGTCTATTACACCCGTATTGAAGATCGTAACGGAAACATCCTGATCGACAAAGAGGGACCCGCAAAAAAGGATGCCATCAAGGAAACAACCGCATGGCTGCTCACCAGTGCCATGGAAGATGTAGTACAAAAAGGTACAGGTACCATGTGTCAGCTCGCCAACCAGAAAGTTGCGGGAAAAACAGGTACCACCGAGGCCTATAACGATCTCTGGTTCGTAGGCTACACACCTTATTACACCTGTGCTGTGTGGTCCGGCTATGACAACAACGAGAAAATTCCCGATAATGCGCGTGATTTCCATAAACAGATGTGGCAGAAGGTCATGACGCGTATTCATGAGGGCCTGCCTTTCAAGGACTTTGAGAAGCCTGCTGCCATCACCGAAGCTTACGTCTGCAGCGAAAGCGGTCTGCTGGCCTCCGATTACTGTCCGGCAGTGAATGAGTACTTTGATGTAGGAACCGTGCCGGAAGAATACTGTTACGAACACTCCTACGACTATAATTACGGCTACTACGATGCATACGGTAATTTCCATCCTTACGATTATTATTCGGACGGAAGCGGAATGATCGATCCCAACACAGGCCTTCCGTATGATTACGGCTCTGCCTATGATGCCTACGGAGGCACCGGAGCCATCACCTACGATGCGTACGGCAATCCTGTTGATACCTCAGGGATGGTTACCTACGATGCATATGGCAATCCCGTCACAGATACATCGGGAGCAACCGGCTACGATGCCTGCGGCAACCCCGTTACAGATGCATCAGCCGATCCCTCGATCACTTATTACTGATGATCTTCATCAGGGAACGACAGGTTTTCTTTCCCGAAATATGATCCCGGACAAAAAAAAACGGTTTCTCCTTCTCGGAGAAACCGTTTTTAATATCCGCATTTATTATGTTATGAGGGAATAACCATTTTTGCGCAGCCATAGATGCCCGCATCATTTCCCAGTGTGGCAAGAACGATCGGTGTAGCTTTGCATGTCTGGAAAGTATATTTTTTGTAATATTTGCTGATCACATCGATAAGCGGCTGTCCTGCATTTGACACACCGCCGCCGATTACCAGAACCTGGGGATCTGTCACACAGGCGAATACAGCCATCGCACCGCCCAGTCTCTCGGCAAAGTCTTCCACGATATCAGTGGCAAGGCCGTCGCCCGCCTTGTACGCATCGAACACTGAGCGTGAGCTGATCTCTTCGGCAGAACGAAGTACGGAGGGCTTGTCTGATTTTTTCAGATACTGATTGGCCAGTCTGGTGATACCGGTAGCAGAAGCATACTGCTCGAGACATCCGGAGTTACCGCAGTTGCAGGCCTGTGTCTCTTCATGGTTGATATTGGCATGGCCGATCTCTCCGCCTGCACCGTGAGAACCTGCCACGATCTTTCCGTCGATGACGATACCGCCGCCTACGCCGGTGCCGAGTGTCAGCATGATCATGTTGGAAGCACCTTCGCCGGCACCTTTCCATGCCTCGCCGAGAGCTGCAACGTTGGCGTCATTTCCGACTTTTGTTTTCATCCCGGTCAGTGCTTTCATTTCTTTTGCCGCTTCTTTGTAACCCCAGAAAAGGTTTACTGCCGTGAGAACATCTCCGTCGTCGGTGACCGGTCCCGGCACTCCGAGTCCTACTCCCACAAAATCATCCCCGGTAAGGCCCTTCTCTGCCATCTTCGCTTTCAGCGCTTCCGCAATATCCGGAAGGATATTGTATCCGTTATTTTCTTTGCGAGTCGGTATCTCCCATTTTTCAAGAAGATTGCCGTCCGTCTTAAACAGACCGATTTTTACCGTTGTTCCGCCGATGTCAACTCCGAAACAGTATTCTTTCATGATGTTTCCCCTTTCGTTTTAGGTGTTTATTTTAAGCCGTCAGCCTCGCTTACCGGCTATATTTGCCTGTACCCTCTTGTAAAGCTCTTCGGCCGCGTTATACCCCATCTTCTTCTGCCTGTGATTGATCGCCGCAGTTTCTACGATGATGGCAAGATTTCTGCCCGGTCTGATCGGAAGGGAATGGCAGACGATCTTATTGCCGAGATACTCCGTAAACTCCTCATGAAGACCGAGACGGTCGTATTCCTTATCTTTGTCCCACTCCTCGAGCTTGATCACAAGGTCGACCGACTGGGTGTTGAGGACACTTTCCACACCGAACAGCGTTTTTACATCGATAATTCCGATTCCTCGAAGCTCGATGAAATGTCTTGTGATATCCGGCGCGGAGCCTACCAGTGTCACGTCGCTGACCTTTCGGAGCTCCACCACATCATCGCTGACCAGACGATGGCCACGCTTGATCAGTTCCAGTGCGGCTTCGCTCTTACCGATGCCGCTCTCTCCGGTGATCAGCACGCCTTCGCCAAACACGTCGACCAGGACACCATGGATGGAAATACATGGGGCCAGCTGAACGCCAAGCCATCTGATGCTCTCCGCCATCAGATTCGATGTGGTCCTCTCGGTGACGAAGGTCGGCACATGGTATTTAAGCGCCAACTCGATCATATCTTTGGAAGGCCTGGTCATCGTGCTGAAAATAACGCAGGGAATATTGCCGGAAATAAATCTCTCATACTTGAATCTGCGTTCTTCTTCGCTCAGCTGCATCAGATATGTGTATTCCACATAACCGATGATCTGCACTCTCTCGTTGGCAAAATGCTCCAGGTAACCTGTCAGCTGCAGCGCAGGACGGTTGATCTCCGCCGTAATGATCTGGATGTCCGTCAGATCGATCTCCGGCGTCAGGTTGGTAAGATTCAGTTCCTGCGCCAGATTAGTGAGCTGTACACCCTTCATATCATAAATCCTCCTTAGTCCAAAGTCTTTGCGATATTTAACTAAATTATATTATAACTTTGACCCCTGTGCAAGCAAATCAGACAAGCCGGGCCCCGCAAGACAAAAAAAAGGCATCAACATAATGTATACTTTTACTTTATTCTCCCTCATTCGCAGGGTGGAAGAATGCATATACCGTCTCCGCGGATTTTCGGTTCATGGATTCGGTCTCGGTCAGCTCTTCAAGAGATGCATCTCTTATGTTTTCCGCCGACCGGAACTTCCGCATCAGTGCCTTTCTTCTGGTGTCGCCGATGCCCGGAATATCATCCAGGACAGAATGTACCTGTCCGTTGCTGCGAAGGGAACGATGATACTCTATGGCAAACCGGTGCGCCTCATCCTGGATGCGGGTGATCAGACGAAATCCCTCGCTCGAAGTATCTATCGGAATCTCTACATTATTATAATAAAGCCCTCTTGTCCTGTGATGATCATCCTTGACCATCCCGGCGACCGGCACGTCCAGCCCCAGCTCATCGAGCACCTTGAGTGCAATGTTCACCTGTCCTCTTCCGCCGTCCATCAGGATCAGGTCGGGAAGCCTGGCAAAGCTGTCGTACGCGCTGCTGCTCGTATGCGTGAATCTTCTGGTCAGCACTTCCTCCATGCTGGCATAATCATTCGGCCCCTGCACAGATTTGATCCGGAATTTTCGATAATCACTTCTTTTGGGCTTTCCTTTTTCATAGACCACCATGGATCCCACCGAGTCGAAGCCGCTGATATTGGAGATATCAAACG
Organism: uncultured Lachnospiraceae bacterium; assembly: GCA_902803215.1. Taxonomy (GTDB): domain Bacteria; phylum Bacillota; class Clostridia; order Lachnospirales; family Lachnospiraceae; genus Blautia_A. Next base: position 16,197 of record CADCPK010000018.1, on the reverse strand, counting down.
CCTCCATGCGCACGATCCCCGGCAGAGAGAGCCATTCTTCCACCTCGTGCACCGCACCGATCGTCCTGCCCTCTTCCCGTTTGATCCGCTCGCGGTCTTTGGAGAGGACCATCTCCGCATTCCGGGCAGCCAGCTCTACCAGGCCTTCTTTTGTTCCCTTTTTAGGTACTTTAATATGTACCTTCTGTCCCCGCAGTCCGCTCAGCCACTCTTCGATGAGCTGCGTATCCTCCAGTTCTTTCTGCACGATGATCTCTCTGGGAATAAAAGGAGTTCCCGAATAATACTGGCGCACAAACATAGAGAGGACCTGCTCTCTTTTGTCCCCGCGTGCCACCTTGAGGAAAAAGTGCTCCCGCCCGATCATCCGTCCGTCTCTGATGAAGAACACCTGTACCACCGCATCCTGATCTCTCAGGTCCTCGCTCTCATCCATGGCCGCAGCGATCACATCGCGGTCTTCCTCACCGTAGGCGGTGATCTTCTGCCGTTCTCCTATGCGGCGTACACTTTGTATCAGGTCCCGAAGCTCCGCGGCATCTTCAAAACGCATCTCCTCGGCGGCCTTCTGCATCTTCTGCGTAAGCTCCTCCACCGTGCTCTCGAAATCACCGCTCAGGAACCGTATCACTTTGTCGATATGCGTTCTGTATTCTTCTTTGCTCACCTTGCCTGTACAAGGCGCACTGCACTGTCCCATGTGATAATAGAGGCAGGGGCGTTCTTTGCCGAAGTCCCTGGGCAGCACTCTGCTGCAGGACCGCACCTGAAAAAGCCTGCGGACAAGCTCGATCACGTCTTTCACGGCTCCCGCACTCGTATAGGGGCCGAAATATTTGCACTTGTCCTTCTTCATCCTTCGGGCAAAAAGGACACGAGGGTAGGTCTCGTTGAGCGTGACCTTGATAAAAGGATAACTTTTGTCATCCTTCAGCATGGTATTGTATTTAGGCCTGTGCTCCTTGATCAGATTGCTTTCCAGCACCAGCGCCTCGAGTTCGGAATCCGTAACGATATATTCAAATCGGGCAATATGCGTCACCATCTGCTCGATCTTGACTCCTTTGTTGCGGCTGCTCTGAAAATACTGTCGCACCCGATTGCGGAGGCTGATCGCCTTCCCAACGTAGATGATCTCGTCTTTGCTGTCGTGCATGATGTATACGCCGGGTTTTGGAGGAAGTTTTTTTAATTCTTCTTCAATAATAAACATTGTTCATTCTTCCATATTATAGATACAACATGATAAATAAAACTGCAGTCCCGGAAAATCTGTGTTTTCCGGAGCTGCAGCATGTGGTTTTCATGTTTCCTGCACGTTGTCTACAAATGTCTCACTCTCTGCGGTCTTTTCCTCCGAGGGCAACACTATGGTATCCTTCCCGCCATTGCCGGTTTTTTCTTCCCGCTCAGGCGTCTCCTCCGGAGTAAAAGAAACCGTATCCGATTCCGGCTCTTCAGGGATCACAAGGTCGTCCAGGTTTTCGGGGATCTCTATCCCTTTCTGAACCGCATGGAGAATCTTCATGAACTCTTTACCGGTGATGGTCTCTTTTCGGATCAGATACTCAGCGATCGCATCCATCTCTTTGCGGTGTGAAGACAGCAGACGCTTCGCCTCCGTGTAAGATGCATGGAGAAGCTGCATGACTTCATGGTCAACCTCTGTCGCCGTATCATCACCGCAGTTCAGAACGGTATGACCGGTGAGGTACTGATTTTCCTGTGTCGCCAGGCCCATAAGCCCAAACTTGTCCGACATACCGTACTGCGTGATCATTGCACGGGCCACCTTGGTTGCCTTCTCGATATCGTTGGCCGCTCCTGTGGTAACGGTGTCAAAGACCAGCTCCTCCGCCGCACGGCCGCCCAGATAGCCTACCAGCATCGCTTCCAGCTCTTTTCGGGTATTCAGGTACTTCTCTTCCTCGGGCACCTGCATGACATACCCGAGGGCACCCATGGTACGAGGCACAATAGTGATCTTCTGCACCGGCTCCGCATCTTTCTGAAGCGCGTTTACCAGCGCATGTCCAACCTCGTGGTACGAGACGATTCGACGTTCTTCCTTGCTCAGAATGCGGTCTTTCTTCTCTTTACCTACCAGAACCACTTCGACCGACTCAAACAGATCTTTCTGGCTTACCGCTTTTCTGCCGCTCTTTACCGCCAAGATCGCCGCTTCGTTGATCATGTTGGCAAGATCGGAGCCGACCGCGCCGGATGTCGCCAAGGCGATCTCCTCAAAATCGACCGTTTCATCCAGAAGAACGTTGCGGGCATGCACTTTCAGGATCTCTATTCTTCCCTTAAGATCGGGACGGTCTACGATCACGCGCCGGTCAAAACGTCCGGGACGAAGCAGCGCGGGATCCAGCACCTCGGGCCGGTTGGTCGCTGCAAGGATCAGAAGGCCCTTGGAAGTGTCAAAGCCATCCATCTCCGCCAGAAGCTGATTGAGCGTCTGCTCTCTTTCGTCATTTCCGCCGTAGCGCGAATCACGGGTCTTTCCGATCGCATCGATCTCATCGATAAAGACGATGCATGGCGCGTTTTTCTTGGCTTCCTCAAAAAGGTCTCGCACACGCGAAGCACCGACGCCCACGAACATCTCCACAAATTCCGAACCGGAGAGGGAGAAAAAGGGGCAATGCGCCTCTCCTGCGACCGCCTTGGCCAGAAGGGTTTTTCCGGTTCCGGGAGGGCCTACCAGCAGAGCTCCTTTCGGCAGCTTGGCGCCGATGGAAGTGTATTTTCCGGGGTTGTGCAGAAAATCCACGACCTCCTGGAGGGATTCCTTTGCCTCATCCTGCCCGGCAACATCGCGGAAGGTTACGCCGGTGTCCTTCTGAATATAAGCTTTGGCGCGGCTTTTTCCGACGCCCATCATTCCGCCGCCGCTTTTGTTCATTCTTCGCATGAAGAGCATCATCATGGCAAAGAGCAGAACAGCCGGAAGCAGTACACTGAGCAGCGCGCCGACAAACTCTCCCAGAAGATCGGGAGCTTCGGCCTTGAAGATGATGCCTGTTCCCTCGAGTCTTTCCGTAAGAGCCGTTGTATCCTCCAGGACCGTAGTGTAATAGGTGGTATCCTGAAGAACGGTGTCACGGGTTTTCGGTTTGATGCGGATAGTATCAGACTCGAGCGTAACTTCGCGGATCTGATCCTTTTCGATCATATCGATAAATTTGTCGTAGGTTATCTCGCTTGAACTGTCTTTCAGTACATTGGTGAAGAAGGTAAAGCAGGCAAGCGTGACAAGCAGGCAGATGAGGAATGCAAGCAGGGATTGTTTGTTATTTGCACCCCGGTTTCCGCCGCCGTTGTTATTATCAGGATTGTTATCCGGATTATTTCTCATAATACTCCTCCTGTCATTATCTTTCTTATTATAATTATATTCATAATATAAATCAATTATTTTTTATCATGTAACATGGTCTCAAATGCCGGACTGTGGTACAATAAAAAAAAGTGTTACTATGCAAAGTCCATAAACTTTGAATAGTAACGGCAAGTATCTGTTATTTATGTTTCGACAATCTATTGGGAAGGGAGTTTTAATATGGCCAATATGAATGGAAGACAAAGAAGAACGTCCTCCGGTGGTACCGGTGTGCACAGAAGAGGCTCCGGTCTCGGTACAGGACCTGTGGGAAGCGTCGGAGGCGGTGGCGGACGCAAGAGCTCCTCTTCGGGCGGCGGCAGTTCGCACAGGGGCGGAGGTGGCGGTGGCTCGTACAGGGGCGGCGGCGGTGGCATGAATCCGATCATGCTGATCATCGTGATCGCGGTTGTACTCCTCGGCGGGGGCGGCGGCCTTGGTTCTCTGCTCGGCGGCGGCTCCGGAAGCCAGTCTTCTTCGGGAAGCTCCTCCTATTCGAGCGGAAGCGGCTCTGCGGGATATGGCAATTATTCGGGCGGTTCCGGCACATCGGGATACGGCAATTATTCCGGCGGTTCCGGCGCATCGGGATACAGCGGCTACTCAGGCCTTGGCTCCGGCGGTTTAGGCAGCTTTGGTTCCGGCAGCTCTCCTTCCTCCTCATCCGGATCAGGAAGCTTTTTGAGCGACACATTATCAGGGCTTGACCTGTCAGGTCTCCTCGGAGCACTGAACTCCGGCGGTACGACCAATCAGACTCTCACCGGCACATACACCGGCTGGGGCGATGACAATAACACCGGCGACCTCGACACCTCAGTAGCACCGGAAGCATCGGGCAAATTTACAAAGCTCAAAGGGAACGGTAAGGACACCGTCACCATCATGGTCTACATGTGCGGTACCGATCTGGAGTCGAGAAGCTCCATGGCTACATCGGATATCGTGGAGATGACCAAAGCCTCCCTGTCGGATAAAGTCAACGTGATCCTTTATACCGGCGGATGTACCAAGTGGAACAACAATATTATCAGCGCGAAGACCAACCAGATCTATCAGGTCAAGGACGGTGGGCTTAAGTGCCTTGTATCGGATGACGGCGACCGCGTGATGACCGATCCCGCCACCCTCACCCGCTTTATCAAATGGTGCGGCAAGAACTATCCTGCCAACCGTAACGAGCTTATTTTCTGGGATCACGGCGGCGGCAGCGTAAGCGGATACGGCTACGATCAGAAGCATCAGCGCTCCGGCCCGATGAGTCTTCCCAACATCAAAAAAGCGCTCAAAGATTCAGGCCTTACTTTTGACTTTGTCGGATTCGATGCTTGCCTGATGGCGACTGCCGAGAATGCTCTTGCCGTCTCGGGATCGGCGGATTATCTTCTTGCGTCGGAAGAGACGGAACCCGGAACAGGATGGTACTACACCAACTGGCTCACCAAACTTTCATCCAACACTTCCATGCCCACCACGGAGCTTGGAAAGATGATCATCGACGATTTTGTGACCATGAGTGCAAGGCAGGCCAGGGGACAGTCCACAACGCTCTCGCTGGTAGACCTGTCTGAGCTGAAGGAAACATTCCCCGACAGTTTCTCTTCATTTGCGGACGGCATAAACGATCTGCTCGACAATAAAAACTACAGCACGATCGCTTCCGCACGTAAGAACACCAGAGAATTTGCCAGAATGTCCCGCATCAACCAGTACGATCTGGTCCATCTGGCCAAAAATCTCGGTACCGAAGAAGGAAAAGAGCTGGCCGATATCGTACTGAGTGCGGTCAAATATAACCGTACCAGCTCCGACATGACCAACTCCTACGGCCTGGCTGTATATTTCCCGAATCAGAATAAATATACCGACTCCATGGCTGCAACCTACAAGGCGCTTGAGCTCAGCAGCAGCTATTCCGACAGTTTCAGAAAGATTGCCGCAGTGCAGGAAGCCGGCCAGAGTCTTTCGGGCGGTTCCCATTCTCTCAATGATATTCTGGGCGGCGGAAGTTCGGGCAGCGGCAGCCTCTTCGATTCGTATGGAAGCAGCCTCTTCGGCTCATCCGGCGGCTCCTCGGATATGATGATGGATCTGCTCGGTTCCCTCTTTACCGGAAGATCGCTCAACGGCTCCTACACAACGGATTTCATGACAGAGAGCGGTTACTCCGAAGAAGACCTGTCTTCCATGCTGGAAGGAAACCTGTTTGACGCTGACAAGCTTACCTGGACACAGGAGTCCGGCAAATACACCCTGCAGCTTGCCCAGCCGCAGTGGGCTCTGGTCGATCATCTCGAGAGGAATATTTTCTACGATGACGGTGAAGGATACATCGATCTCGGTATGGATACGGTCTATTCCGTCTCGAACGAAGGCGTGCTTACCGCCGCCGCGGACCGTTACTGGATCTCCATCGACGAACACCCAGTCGCATTCTATCACGTCAGCACCACCGTGTCTGACGAGGGACAGACGATCATCGGCCGTGTTCCCTGCTATCTCAACGGAGAACGCTGCAATCTGATCCTTGTCTTTGACGATGCCAATCCTTACGGATACGTCGCAGGTGCTTCGTTTGATTATAACGACGGGGAGACAGAGACCGTTCCCAAGGCCGTCACTGCTCTTAAAGACGGCGACGTGATCGACTTTGTCTGCAACTACTGCAACTACGACCTCGAGTTCGAAGACAGCTACTATCTCGGAGAACAGATGACCGTTAGCGGAGAGCCTGAGATCACCGATACCTACATCGGCGACGATCCTGCGTTTGTCTCCTACCGGTTTACGGATATCTACGGACAGGAATACTGGAGCGATCCGATCTGGCTCAGCTGACAAGGTAACCGGAAATCCGCTGCGCTTCCGGTCAAAAAACAATTGCATTCCAACGAGTAAAAGGATATACTGGAAAAGTATTTTTGTTGACTGATATGGTAAAGGAAAGGTCTTGCATTAATGAAAATCGGGTTTGATAACGACAAATACCTTAAGATGCAGTCCGAACACATCCGCGAACGGATCGGCAAGTTCGGAAACAAGCTTTATCTGGAATTCGGCGGAAAGCTTTTCGATGACTATCACGCCTCCCGCGTTCTTCCGGGTTTTGAGCCTGACAGTAAACTTCGAATGCTGATGCAGCTCTCCGATCAGGCAGAGATCGTCATCGTCGTAAGCGCAGCGGACATCGACAAGAACAAAGTTCGCGGTGACCTGGGGATCAGCTACGGGATGGATGTCCTCCGCTTGAGAAAGGAATTTACCGACCGCGGTCTGTATGTCAGTTCCGTATGCATAACCCAGTATACCGGACAGGAAAGTGCCGATGCATTCCGCAAATATCTGGAAAAAATGTCTATCAAGGTTTACATGCATTATGTGATCCCGGGTTACCCCAGCAACACTTCTCTCATTGTGAGCGATGAAGGATACGGTAAGAACGATTATATCGAGACTACACGTCCGCTGGTCGTTGTTACCGCTCCGGGACCGGGCAGCGGCAAAATGGCCACCTGCCTCTCGCAGGTATACCATGAATATAAGCGCGGCATCGCGGCAGGGTACGCTAAATTTGAGACCTTCCCGATTTGGAATATTCCGCTGAAACACCCCATCAACCTGGCGTATGAGGCAGCTACGGCCGATCTCAATGAAGTTAACATGATCGATCCTTTCCATCTGGAAGCCTACGGCGTAACGACCGTCAATTATAACCGTGACGTCGAGATATTCCCCGTGCTTCAGGTCATGTTCGAAAAGATCATTGGTGAGTGCCCCTACAAGTCGCCGACAGACATGGGCGTAAACATGGTAGGAAACTGTATCGTGGACGATGAGGTCTGCTGTGAAGCCTCACGGCAGGAGATCATCCGCAGGTATTACAAGAGCATGGATGCTCTGGCGTACGGGACCGGAAAAGAGGAAGAGGCTTTCAAGCTCGAGCTTCTTCTCAAGCAGGCCCACGCTGTTCCCGAGGACCGTAAGGTCGTTCCGGCTGCATTGGCTCTTGAAGAAAAAACCGGCGCCCCTGCGGCGGCCATGGAGCTTCCCGACGGCACGATCGTGACGGGGAAGACCACCGACCTTCTGGGCTGCTCTTCAGCGCTTCTGCTGAACGCACTCAAGGTTCTCGGCGGAGTGCCTCACGAACATAAGATCATTTCTCCCGATGCGCTCAGGCCTATCCAGACGCTCAAAACGGAGTACCTTGGGAGCCACAACCCGCGGCTCCACACCGATGAGACACTGATCGCCCTTTCGATCAGTGCCGCAGACAGCGAAGAAGCAAAGATCGCGCTGAAGCAGATTCCTCTGCTCAAAGGGTGCCAGGCACATATCTCTGTGCTGCTCTCTGACGTGGATGTTCAGGGATTCAGGAAGCTGGGGATAGAGCTGACGTGTGAGCCTAAGTTTGAGAAGGAACCGCGCTTCAGTTAATGAGTCACGGGGACAGGTTCCTCGACTCATGAGTCAAGGAACCTGTTCCCGTGACTCATGAGTCGAGGAACCTGTCCCCGTGACTCATTTCATATATTCTCCGGTCTTTCCACCGAATGACTCTCCCAGGGATCGATCTCGGAAGCGCCTGACATATCTGCGCTGTCTGCATACTCCCCTACCGTCACGGTAACAGAACTTTCGCCCTGCACATACACAGTTCCGTCCGTTCCGACGATCGTCACGGTGTTTCCTTCAGAATCTACAATCGTCCCCTCATTCTGCAATGAAGTGAGTGAGCTGTCCCCTGTAACTACCCAGGTAGAATCGCTGCTCACATAGAGATTGCAGTACCCCTCTCCGCCGTTTCCGGCATAACTCTCATCATTGATCACAGCTCCTGTCAGAGTACTGCCTTCTGAAAGATAGAAGTCCAGATTGCTGATGCTGTCCCAGATCACATCTCCGTTCATCTCCTGTGAGATCCCGGTAAAGTTGCAGTCTGCACCGTTGCTGCCGGATTGGCCCCAGCCGCGCTGATTATTGTTGCCTGTACACTGCAGGAAGAACTCGCTATCCTCAGCCGCCGTGATGTCCACATCGCGGAGGATGAACGTGCTCTCCGTGTTTGTGGTGTAGAACAAACCGCCGTTCTCCGATGTGAGTGTGCCACCATCCATCTGGAAGGTGCTGTTTCCTACCTCGGAGTCGCCGGACATACTCTGATAGAGAATAACCGTCCAGGTATTATCATTCTGCGCGTCATCGCTCATATTTCCGCTCAGATCCGAATCGTACAACCTGATGGAGTTAAGACCTTCGATGCAGATCGCCTCGGAACCGGTAGCCGTCAGCTCGGCATCATTGACTGAGATATCTGCTGTGCTATAGATAGCCGGGGAGCCCACACCGTTTGAAGTGTATGTACCGCCATCGATCACCATCGTGCCGCCTCTGTCACTTCTAATGGCTGCTGCCGACTGTCCGTCAGTCTCGGCATCTACATTCCATGCGTAGAGCGTTCCGCCGCCTGCTGCGTGGATTCCGCCCGATGTGTCCTTGCTTGTATCGATCGTTGTGTCGGCGATATAGACAGTGCCGTCTCCGTAGGCAAATGCACCTGCGGCACCTGAGGCATTCGTGGTGATTTCAGAACCGGTGACATACGCTGTTCCATCGGTTGCAAGGATAGCAGAACCCACACCATAAAAGCTGGAATTGTCTCCGCCCGTACTGTCCTCCGATTCTCTGGTCACGGTAACACCGTCAAATGTCACAGATGCTCCGTTATCCACCAGAGCCGCGTTCTCATCCGTTCCCGTCGATGAGATCGTAAGGCCGGTAACTGTCTGGTCGGAAGAATACTCGTTAGCGGCAGCATAGCTGTCAACACCACCGCTTCCCTGTCCTCCCTGCCCGCCGGGCATCCCACCGCCGGGGCCTCCCTGCATAGCATTTCCTACTGTTATAGTGAGTGCGTTTCCGGAATCATCCAGCGTCACAGTGACCTGATCTCCCTCTTTTATATCATCGATCGTCATTTCCGCAGCCTGCATTTCACCGGGGCCTCCCTGACCCATGCCACCTTCTCCTTCAGGCATGGCCGGAGGCTCTCCCTGCATGTCTCCTGAAGGCGCTTCCCCCTCGGGCATGGCCGGAGGCTCTCCCTGCATGTCTCCTGAGGGTGCTTCCCCTTCGGGCATGGCCGGCGGTTCTCCCTGCATATCTCCTTCAGGTGCTCCACCTTCCGGCATGGCCGGCGGCTCTCCCTGCATGTCTCCTCCGGGGCCTCCCATGCCTCCCTGCATACCGGAAATGACCGTCTCTGCAGTGACCGGGATCGTCATCTCTTCTTCCGTATCACTGACAACAATAGTAATGCTGCTCTCATCTATGGACTTGACGGTACCTTTGATCCCGCTCTCCGTATTTTCCCCCGCCATTTCAGGCGCTTCTCCTTCCGGTGCAGCCGGCATTTCGCTTCCCTCTGAGGGTACTTCGCTCTCAGTTGCTTGCTCAGCAAATACTAATGCTGCGGGAACCTGAGCCGTTACGACCATCGCTCCAAGAATCATTGCAAGATACCTGTTCTTCATAATATGTCCTCCTTATCAGATCGCCGGATTCGTTCGGCGTTGGCGGAAAACTGCCGCTTTGTCTTTGTCTCTTTGTTTTTTGAATCTGGGACTACTATAGTATCTAAATGTGTTCAAAAAATGGGAAGACTGTGATTAATCTGTGTACAAAAAATTGTTACGATTCCCTTCCCGACAGCTCATCCCCCGCAGTATACCACAGCCCGAAGTGGCATCAGGCTGTGAACCGTTGTACCTGCCCGAAGAGACAAGATGCTTAGAAGAACTTAGCCGCGAAGGCTCTCCTGAGCGGCTATTTTAGTTCTTCTTAGCAGATTGGCTCTGAGGATCAGCAGGTACCGGTTCACAGACTGATGCCACTTCGGGCTGTGGCATACTGCGGGGGATGAGCTGTCGGGAAGGGAATCATAACAAAAACCAACAACCCCCTCTTGCAAGGCGGACACGCCTTGCGCGAGGAGGTTCATTTATACCTGTTCTTTAATCTTCAAACCCATTCGGATTGTGAGACTGCCAGTTCCACGAATCCGCGCACATCTCCAGGATTCCGTTCTCAGCCACCCAGCCAAGCTCACGCTCCGCCTTGGAAGCATCTGCATAGCAGGTCGCAATATCGCCGGGACGACGAGGTTTGATCACATAAGGGATCTTCACCCCCGTTGCCTTCTCAAAATTCTCAACGATCTGCAGCACACTGTAGCCCTGGCCTGTACCAAGGTTATAGATATTGAGGCCCGAGTTATCCTCAAGCTTCTTAAGCGCTTTCACATGACCTTTAGCCAGGTCGACAACATGGATATAATCACGCACACCCGTACCGTCCGGAGTATCGGAGTCATTGCCGAAGACGCCAAGCTGAGCCAGCTTACCTACCGCCACCTGTGTGATATAAGGCATCAGATTGTTCGGAATACCATTGGGATTCTCACCGATCAGGCCGCTCTTATGTGCACCGATCGGGTTAAAGTAACGAAGAAGGACAACGTTCCATTCCGGATCCGCTTTCTGAATATCCGAAAGGATCTGCTCCAGCATGGATTTCGTCCAGCCGTACGGGTTTGTGCACTGTCCCTTCGGACACTCTTCGGTGATCGGAATGAACGCAGGATCACCGTATACTGTGGCTGAGGAAGAGAAAATAATGTTCTTCGCATTATGCTTTCTCATCACATCGACCAGCACCAATGTTCCGTTGATATTATTGTCATAATATTCCCACGGCTTTTGGACAGATTCTCCCACCGCCTTCAGGCCGGCAAAATGGATACAGGAATCAATGTCTTCTTTACTGAATATATCCTCGAGCGCCTCACGGTCACGGATATCCGCTTTATAGAAAGGAACTTTCTTCCCCGTGATCTGTTCTACTCTTTCCAGGCACTTTTCGCTGGAGTTGCAGAGATTGTCCACCACTACCACATCATACCCTGCATTCTGCAGTTCGATCACGGTATGACTTCCGATAAAGCCCGCACCACCGGTTACAAGAATCGCCATTGTTTCGTCCTCCTTTATGTTGTTTAATTACCTCTAAAGCTCGTCCCAAAGCATCTTCGGATAAACATTCCCGTCCTTCAGACGCTTAAATGCTTCCGTCACCATCGGCTTGTCTTCTTTATATGTCACGCCATACCATCTGTCCTCGGATGTCTGCACTTCTACGGTGGCCTTGCCCTCTTTCAGCAGCTCATCGACGACAAACGGAAGGAAATATTCGCATTTAAGCGGGTTTTCCTGTATGCCCTGCTCCAGAAAAGCCGGGAACCGGTTTTCGAGTTCTGTAAGGAATGAGGAAGAAAAGCCCCACATATTCATCGATACCGTGCTGTCTGCCGGAATATCCGTGAAGGTTTTCCCTTCGTCCTCGGTATATGCGGCACCTTCATCCTTTCTGATAATATGCGTCCTTTCGTGGATCTCTTTAAGCATCCCCTTCTCATCGGTCACGCACACTCCGCGCGCCACATGTCCGTTATCCGTAAGCGTATTCATCAGCCGGTAACCGACCATCATGTACTCTCCCGGGCGGTCCTCATGTGCAGTCAGAAAATCGTAAGCCATTTGGAAAGCATGAACGCCATAGTAATCGTCTGCATTGATCACGACAAACGGGCCGTCAATATAATCTTTGGCACTCAGAACAGCATGTCCCGTACCCCACGGTTTTACTCTGCCCTCGGGAACCGTAAATCCCCCGGGAATGTTCTGCAGCTCCTGAAAAGCGTACCGGACTTCGATAAAACGGCTGACCCTGTCTCCGATCACCGATCTGAAATCCTGCTCATTCTCACGTTTGATGATAAAAACAACTTTCTTAAAACCCGCCCTAACAGCATCAAAGATGGAGAAGTCCATGATGATATGTCCTTCCGGATCCATCGGTTCGATCTGTTTGAGGCCTCCGTAGCGGCTTCCCATACCGGCAGCCATAACCACAAGTACCGGTTCATTCATTCTTTGTATGCCCCTTTCGCGATACGAGATCGGCTGCAGTTTACACAAATACTCCGCAGCTTCGTAATCAAGTCTACCATATCCTGTTATTCTGTACAAGTCAAAGGTACAGAACAATCCAATGCCTTTCCCGGTCAGAAGCCTCTGATATCCTCGTCCTCGCTGCCCGTCTTCTCGATGGACCTGATGACCAGGTAGTAGCTGTAGTTGTCGTTCACCTTCACTTCCACACGATCACCGACTTTGTGTCCGCGCAGTGCCTTCCCTATAGGTGATTCGATGCTGATACGATTCTCCATGGAATTACCGCGGATCGAAGTGACCAGCTTGTATTTCTCTACCTCATCGTCTTCTTCAAAATAGACCTCTACAACATCATCCATACCTACTTCATCCGACTGAGAAGCATCAGAGATTACCGTTGCGTGCTTCAGCATGTTCTCCAGATAGTGGATACGGCTTTCGTTCTGGTTTTTATGCCTCTTAGCGGCATAATATTCAAAATTCTCACTAAGATCGCCCTGCGCTCTGGCCTCTTTCACCGCTTCGATCGCTTCTTTTCGCACGACCAGCTTGCGATGCTCTATCTCCTGTTCAATTTTTTCAACATCTTTTTTTGTCAGTCTTTCACCCATTGTACTAAGGTCTCCTTCCGCATAAAGGCAGCATTTCTGCCCCTGCATGATATGTTAATGTATCAGTCACATATGATCATCTTTTTTTCCGAGGACTTCCTCGGGCATTTTTTCCATAAGAAGCGTCCCCGCACTCCTTCTGTTATTCTGTATGGTCTCTCTGATTCCGGCCTCGGAGTCTTTTATCTCTTCCCAAAGGCCTCGTGCAGACATCCGCACTGCTCCCTGGCCCATAATAATGATCTGCTCCAGACCATCCGAGGTGGCTACAGTCACCTGATTCTTTCTGCCCAGCTTGTGCACAGTCTTCTCTATATATTGATCGGCGGTCTCCGCCTCTTTTGTATAAACCACATAGATATTGTGATATTGCGTGATCTCTTCATTATGTCCGGGAACCTTATAAGCATCGAATACAAGAATCACCGTGCCGCCGAAGTGCGGTTTGTAATTGCACAGAATATCTCTGAGGCGATCCTGTGCCGCATGAATATTGATCTTCGACAGCTCCCGAAGCTCATCCCAGGCAAATATCATATTGTATCCGTCCACCAGAAGGAACTTTTCCTGCGGCTTTACCGCTTTTGCCGGTTTATATTCGGGAGATGCCGTTACCGTCTTCTTTACCGCAAATTCTGAAGCCAGACGCCTTCTGACAGGCCCGTAGGTCCGCTCAAAAATAGCCATCAGCTCCTGCTCCCCCGCATACGAATCCGCTGCGCTCACATATCCCGGAGAAGAATCGCGCTGCCTTGTCTGTCCTGTTTCGTCATCATCTTCTGCCGGATCTTTTTCGGGAACAAAAGCCGCCTCCAGATGCATATGTTCCTCAACCTCGTACCATGGTACCACAAAACCTGCACCATGCGCACAGAACACCGAACCTGCCGGATTCTCGGTATCCGCCTCCGCGTCATAACCCGCAGCCGCCACGATCTCTTCCTGATCCTTGCATGGCTGATATCCGGACAGGCTGCAGAACAGTCTGCCGGCTCCGCCTGTATATGCCGCAACCTGCAGCTGATAGTCCCGCATTTCAGAGACCGCCGCACGGCCTCTTATCACATAGCCGTCGCCCTCGGGTTCAGGGTCCTCCATAGTCCCCTGCATCCTTTGAATGTCCGAGATCGCCCGTCCCAGATATTCCCCCGGGATTTCCAGCGTAAAATCGTACACAGGTTCCAAAAGCATGGATTTTGCCTTCATGAGGCCCTGCCTTACCGCCCTGTATGTGGCCTGTCTGAAGTCTCCGCCTTCTGTATGTTTGAGGTGCGCTCTGCCTGTAAGAAGAGTGATCTGAATGTCCGTAATCGGAGATCCCGTCAGGACTCCGATATACTCTTTCTCCATAAGGTGAGTCAGGATCAGCCTCTGCCAGTTGCGGTCAAGGACGTCCTCACTGCATGCGGTAAAGAACTGCATTCCCGATCCCCGCTCTCCGGGCTCGAGCAGCAGATGAACCTCAGCATAATGCCGCAGCGGCTCATAATGCCCCACACCTTCGACGGCATTGCAGATCGTCTCCCGGTAGACGATATTGCCTGTCCCAAAATCTGCAGCGACATGAAACCTCTCCCAGATCAGCCTTTTCAGGATCTGTACCTGCACTTCTCCCATAAGCATGGCCTGAATTTCCTGCAGCTGAGCGTCCCAGACGATATGGAGGGCAGGATCCTCCTCTTCCAGCTCTTTCAGCCGGCCAAGCATCACATGCACATCGCAGTCCGGAGGAAGGATGATCTGATAACGAAGAACAGGGGTAAGCACCGGCTTAGCCGCATCCGTCTCAAAGCCGAGTCCCTGTCCCGCATAAGTGTCCGAAAGTCCCGTCACCGCACAGACGGTTCCTGCAGGAGCTTCCGAAACCGGTTCAAACTTTGCGGCGGAATACAGCCTGATCTGATCGACCTTCCCAACAGACGAAGTCTGCTTCACTTTGAGAGTTCCCCCCGTTATCTTCAGGTAAGTCAGCCGGTTTCCCTTGTCATCTCTTGCGATCTTAAATACTCTTGCACCGAATTCTGTTCCGTACTCCGGCATTACCGTAAATTCATCCAGAACCTGCAGGAATTCTTTGACCCCCTCCAGCTTAAGCGCGGAGCCAAACATGCACGGGAATACTTTTCTTTCTGTTATAAGTCTTTGTATCTCTTCTTTCGGAACCTCCCCACTCTCGAGATAGATCTCAAGCGTGCGTTCATCGGCGGTTGCGAGGTTTTCGTTAAACTCTTCCGTCCCCGGCGTCCAGACAATGCAGTTGGTGCTAAGATGTTTATGTATGTCTTTAAGCAGATGCTCTCTGTCTGTCTCTTCCCTGTCCATCTTGTTGATGAACAGAAACGTAGGAATCTGATATCTTTCCAAAAGCCGCCAGAGCGTTTTTGTGTGACTCTGTACACCATCGATCCCACTGATCACCAGTATAGCGTAATCGGGAACCTGCAGTGTTCTTTCCATCTCGGATGAAAAGTCCACATGTCCGGGTGTGTCAAGAAGGGTAAACGTGGTTTCGGGGAGATGCATAATCGCCTGTTTGGAAAAGATGGTTATTCCCCTCTCCTTTTCCATCTGATCTGTGTCCAGAAAAGCGTCCCCGTGGTCCACTCTGCCGGCCTTGCGGATCTCTCCCGACAAATAAAGCATACTCTCAGAAAGAGTTGTTTTTCCGGCGTCAACATGAGCCAGGATGGCCACTGCAATCTGTTTCGTCATGATATAAAACCTTTCCTGTCATTCCGATGTCAACAGCAAGGCTTATTATACTCGACCTTCGCATAAATGTCCATAGCCTCCTCCCGTTTCTCCCGACTGTAAGCCTTCTGTGCCAAATGCAGCAAGCCGTGAATAAAATGCTAAAATATGCAAACTTCTGAATACAATTCTTGACAGCTGCGATCGAGCTGTTTCTCCTGTCGGCCTACGCGGCCTTCTGCCTGGGAAAACAGTTGGCTGAAAATCTGAAATGAGTTTTCATTTTGTTAAAGCAAAAAAACGCCCGGAAATTCTGCATTTCCGGGGCGTTTTTTGTTTTGAAATTTCGATTAACGTTTGCTGAACTGCGGAGCACGACGATATTGTGCCTATTGTCGGTTAATGTGCCGGAGTTGCTCTTTTCATAGGATCAGATACTCCAGCCTGCGCTGGCATTCTGCAGCTGCGTCATGCGTCTGAAAAGGCTGTTTTCTTT
>CADCPK010000017.1 GCA_902803215.1 uncultured Lachnospiraceae bacterium | reverse complement strand
CTGCAATCCGGAATATAGGAGAAAGTCTTATCTTCGGAAGAAGCGATCTTGTTCGCTTTTCCATACTTCTGCGCTTCCTGATAAGCTTTCTTTGCCCACTGACCGGTAACGATAAAATCAGCCACACGGTTTTTCATCAGATTCATGGGGATCATAGCAAACTGCTGAGATGCACCGCCCTGAAGGAAAAGGACTTTATAATTGTCAGGAATGTTCATAAGTTCTCTGAGATCCTTCTCCGCTTCGTCAATGATTGCCTGGAAAGTAGCGCTTCGATGACTCATCTCCATCACGGACATACCAGTGCCGCGATAGTCCATCATCTCACTTGCCACTTCTTCGAGAACCGCTTCCGGGAGCACTGCCGGACCTGCAGAAAAATTATACACTCTACTCATTGTCAATCACATCCTCCTAGCTAAAACCAGTTTATTTTTCACGGCTTGAACTTTTTTCAAGCGTACCGAAATAAATAATAATACACTTTTTTGAGCATTTCAACTGTTTTATATGTAATATGAAGAAAAAAACAGGCACCGAATAGTTACGATGCCTGTTGATTTTTACTCATAAATATGCAATTTTTACTTCTCAACGATGCCCGTATCCGCTTTCTCGATTTCTGCGATCGCCTGTTTACGCATCGGAATACGGCAGTTCTTGTTGTTTCCGAACTCAACAATGACATCCTCTTCGTTCATATCGATGATGACACCGTAGAAGCCGCTTGTTGTGACAACACTGTCGCCCACTTCCATCGAAGCCAGCATGGCCTGTGTTTTTTTGCGCTCCTTCTGCTGAGGACGGATCATCATAAAATACATGATGGCAAAAAGCGCAACCATCCAGACAACGGTAAATCCCATTCCCATAGCGCCGCCGCCTGCTGCCTCTGTAGTTTCTGCTGCCAATAACATTGCAAATTCCTCCTAATAATCATTTTCTTTGTGAACCAAACAGTCACAAAAGACAACGCACACTTCCTTTATTCTGTCCTGACGTTGACTATTCCTATATTACACAAAAAAGCGTTCTACTTCAAGAGTTTTTTTGTTGAGTTATCGCTCCGTAGGATGTAATATCCTGCCTTCTTCAAAGCCCTCCAGCCTCATCTTCTTGTACTCCGCAAACCTGCCCTCATCCAGCGCATCTCTGATCTCCTGCATAAGGTGGTTATAATAATACAGATTGTGCAGCACACAGAGCCTCATGCCCAGCATTTCCTTCGCTTTAAACAGATGCCTGATGTATGCCCTGCTGTAGTGCCTGCACGCCGGACAGCCGCAGCCTTCTTCGATCGGGCGGTCGTCCAGCTCATATTTGGCATTCAGAATATTGATCTTTCCATGATTGGTATACACATGCCCGTGCCGCCCGTTCCTGCTGGGATAGACACAGTCAAAGAAGTCCACACCTCTCTCGACACTCTCCAGAATATTCGCAGGCGTACCCACCCCCATAAGATAAGTGGGCTTATTCTGCGGCAGATAAGGAACCGTTTCCTCCAGAATATGGTACATTTGCTCGTGGGTCTCCCCGACCGCCAGGCCTCCCACGGCATAACCGGGCAGATCAAGCTCCGAGATCCGCTTCGCATGCTCAATACGAATGTCCTCAAAGATGGCCCCCTGATTGATCCCAAACAGAAGCTGCTCCCTGTTGATCGTATCCGGCAGCGCATTCAGCCGCTCCATCTCATCCCGGCATCTGTAAAGCCACCTGGTCGTCCGCGCGACCGACTGCTCCACATATGACCGCTCCGCGACACTCGAAGGACACTCATCAAAAGCCATGGCAATGGTCGAAGCCAGATTCGACTGGATCCTCATGCTCTCCTCCGGCCCCATAAAAATACGGTGTCCGTCAATATGCGACTGAAAAGTAACGCCCTCTTCCTCGATCTTGCGAAGTCCCGAGAGCGAAAAAACCTGAAACCCGCCGGAGTCGGTAAGGATAGGCCTGTCCCAGACCATAAATTTGTGAAGTCCACCCATCTTCCTGACGACCTCATCCCCCGGCCGAACATGCAGGTGATAAGTGTTGGAAAGTTCCACCTGTGTCCCGATCTCCTTAAGATCCATGGTGGAAACCGCCCCTTTGATGGCTCCGATCGTCCCCACATTCATAAAAACCGGCGTCTCGATAGTTCCGTGAACCGTGTGAAATCTGCCTCTCTTGGCCCTTCCCACAGTCCTGATCAATTCATAATAAGCCATAAGCTCTCCCTCAATTTATTAAAGAATGCACGAATTATACCCTAATTTCCTGCCGGTGTAAACCCCGGGTTCCCTCAACATCCTGTTTTTTGCATGTTGCCATTTCAGATCCTTTAGCGTATAATATTATCTCAAGTTGTTTAAAGCATTTAATAAGAAGTAATTCGTAACTGCTCAGGACAGGCCAAAGCACTTGCTGCTGAGTTGCTGTGTGCCGGTGGCACACGTTTAGCAACGACCGAAGCGGAGCGTAGACCCGTAAGAACATGAATCAACAGACAAAAATCCATCGCCGCAGGCGATTTGCATGGATTTTTGTCTGTATCTGTTCAGGTACTGAACAGATACAGTAATTCTTATTCTGCCAAAAGGAGGCAAGCACTATATATGGCACACTATACATTGGGGATTGACATTGGCTCCACCACAGTCAAGATTGCAATCCTTGACGACAAAGAACAGCTGCTCTTTGCCGACTACGAACGGCACTTTGCCAACATCCAGGAAACCCTCGCGGACCTGTTATCCAAAGCATATGACAAACTGGGAGAACTGACCCTCTCGCCCGTCATCACCGGTTCCGGCGGACTCACCCTGGCCAATCATCTGGAAGTCCCGTTTGTGCAGGAAGTAATCGCTGTATCCACCGCACTGCAGAAAATCGCACCGCAGACCGATGTGGCGATCGAACTCGGCGGCGAAGACGCAAAGATCATCTACTTTGAAGGCGGCAACATCGAGCAGCGTATGAACGGCATCTGTGCCGGCGGAACGGGTTCCTTCATCGATCAGATGGCATCACTGCTGCAGACCGATGCAACCGGCCTTAACGAGTACGCCCGCAGCTACAAGGCACTCTATCCCATCGCTGCAAGATGCGGTGTTTTTGCCAAGACCGATATTCAGCCGCTCATCAACGACGGCGCGACCAAAGAAGATCTGGCGGCATCCATCTTCCAGGCTGTGGTCAATCAGACTATTTCCGGCCTTGCATGCGGCAAGCCTATCCGCGGACATGTCGCTTTTCTGGGCGGACCGCTGCACTTTCTTTCCGAACTGAAGCAGGCCTTCATCCGCACGCTTAAGCTCGATGACGAGCACGCGATCACCCCGGAAAACTCTCACCTGTTTGCCGCAATGGGATCTGCCATGAACGCAAAGCCCGAAGTTTCCGTATCGCTTACGTCGATGAGAGACCGTCTCAGAAACTCCATCAAGCTGGATTTTGAAGTGGCACGTATGGAGCCTCTCTTCACTTCCGAAGAGGACCTGGCTGCATTCCGCAAACGTCAGTCCGCCTACAAAGTCGCGACTGCCGATCTGAGCACATATTCCGGCAACTGCTACCTGGGTATCGATGCCGGCTCCACCACGACCAAGACGGCGCTGATCTCCGAGGACGGAAAACTGCTGTACTCTTTTTACAGCAACAATAACGGTAACCCGCTGAAGACCACCATACGCTCCATTCAGGAGATCTACAGCCTTCTTCCCGACGACGCGCGCATCGTCTGCTCCTGCTCCACCGGCTACGGCGAAGCATTGATCAAAGCGGCGCTGATCCTGGACGAGGGCGAAGTGGAGACCGTCTCGCACTACTATGCGGCTGCCTTCTTCGATCCGCAGGTAGACTGTATCCTGGACATCGGCGGACAGGATATGAAGTGCATCAAGATCAAGAATCATACCGTCGACAGCGTACAGCTCAACGAGGCATGCAGTTCGGGCTGCGGCTCCTTCATCGAGACCTTCGCAAAATCGCTGAACTATTCCGTACAGGATTTCGCACAGGAGGCTCTTTTTGCAAAGCATCCCATCGACCTGGGAACCCGCTGCACCGTTTTCATGAATTCCAAGGTGAAGCAGGCGCAGAAAGAAGGCGCCGAAGTATCCGATATTTCCGCAGGCCTCGCATATTCCGTCATCAAGAATGCGCTCTACAAAGTCATCAAGGTTTCCGATGCTTCCGAGCTCGGCAAACACATTGTGGTACAGGGCGGTACATTCTATAACGACGCGGTGCTCCGCAGCTTCGAGCGCATCGCAAACTGCGAAGCCATCCGTCCGGATATCGCCGGCATCATGGGCGCCTTTGGCGCCGCTCTGATCGCCAGAGAGAGATACGAGCCCGGCAGGCAGACCACCATGCTCTCCATCGATAAGATCAATGAGCTGAAATACACCACGACAATGGCCAACTGCCGCGGCTGCACCAACAGCTGCCGTCTTACCATCAATCGTTTTTCGGGCGGCCGCCAGTATATCAGCGGCAACCGCTGTGAGCGGGGCATCGGAAAAGAAAAGAACAAGGACCACATCCCGAATCTTTTCGAGTATAAATATAAACGCATTTTCGGTTACAAACCGCTCCAGGGCGACCTCGCGGTCCGCGGAAAGGTGGGCATTCCCCGTGTTCTGAATATGTTTGAGAACTATCCGTTCTGGCACACATTCTTCACGGAGCTCAGGTACGAAGTCATCCTCTCACCGACTTCCACGCGAAAGATCTACGAGCTGGGCATCGAATCCATTCCGAGTGAATCCGAATGCTACCCCGCCAAGCTGGCTCACGGCCACATCACCTGGCTTCTTCGTAACGGAATACGGTTCATCTTCTATCCCTGTATACCCTACGAGAGAGAAGAATTCCCGGATGCGATCAACCACTATAATTGCCCGATCGTAACCTCGTACGCCGAAAATATTAAAAACAATGTCGATGAGCTGAACGATCCTGCCATCGACTTCCGCAATCCTTTCCTCGCCTTTACTTCCGAGGAGATCCTCACCGAGCGCCTGGTAAAGGTGTTCCCGGAGCTTCCGGAAAATGAGGTGCGTTCCGCGGCACGCAAAGCCTGGGCCGAGCTCAATGCCGCTCACGCGGATATTCAAAAGAAGGGCGAAGAGACTCTCAAATATCTGGACGAGACCGGACGAAGAGGAATCGTGCTTGCCGGCAGGCCTTACCACATCGATCCCGAAATCCATCATGGTATCCCCGATCTGATCACAAGCTACGGTGTCGCTGTCTTTACCGAGGATTCGATATCGCATCTTGCCCCGGTAGAGCGTCCTCTCCGGGTCAACGATCAGTGGATG
The DNA here is from genome assembly GCA_902803215.1 of uncultured Lachnospiraceae bacterium. Lineage (GTDB taxonomy): Bacteria > Bacillota > Clostridia > Lachnospirales > Lachnospiraceae > Blautia_A. The sequence continues at coordinate 887 of CADCPK010000017.1, read as the reverse complement.
TACCATTCAAGGCTTTATGCTGCCGCCAACTATGTAAAAACAAGGGATGATCTGGATCTGATCCAGCTGAATTCCTTCGGCTGCGGTCTGGATGCGGTCACGACGGACCAGGTCTATGAGATCCTGGAGAACAGCGGCAAGATCTATACTTGCCTGAAGATCGACGAAGTAAACAATCTCGGCGCCGCCCGCATTCGTGTTCGTTCACTGCTGGCAGCCCTCAGGGCAAAGGAAAAGCAGGAGGAAAAAAGAGTTATAAAACCCGCCTCCATGAACCGTGTGATCTTTACCAAAGAGATGAAAAAGGATTACACCATCCTCTGCCCGCAGATGTCACCGGTACACTTCTCTCTTCTGCAGGCTGCGTTCAACACCGGAGGGTATCATCTGGAAGTGCTGCCCAACGACAATAAGAATGCCGTCGACGTAGGACTGAAGTATGTAAACAACGATGCATGCTATCCTTCTCTGATCGTCGTCGGTCAGATCATGGATGCGCTGCTTTCCGGAAAATATGACCTTAACAAAGTTGCGGTCATCATCACACAGACCGGCGGCGGATGCCGTGCTTCCAACTATATCTCGTTTATCCGCCGTGCGCTTACCAAGGCCGGCATGGAGCAGATTCCGGTAATCTCGCTCAACCTCAGCAAGCTGGAGGGAAATCCGGGATTTAAGCTCACACTGCCGCTCGTCACGAGGATATGCTATTCCGCCGTGTTCGGTGATATTCTGATGAAGTGTATCTACCGCATGCGTCCTTACGAGCTGGAGAAAGGGATTGTCAACCGCAAGCATGAGATATGGGAGAAGCGTTGTATCGACTTCCTGACCGGCAGTACGATCAGCCACAGCAGATTCAAAAAAATCTGCCGCGAGATGGTCCG
>CADCPK010000016.1 GCA_902803215.1 uncultured Lachnospiraceae bacterium | reverse complement strand
TCCGTAATAATAAAAGGTAACCGGCAACCCGCTTTGCTGCTTGCCGCTAACCAATAGTCCGCTTCGTGGACTGTCAGGGGTGGCCTCAGATGCGCCTGACACAAGTAAGCTCTCTAACCCATCCTTAATAGTTCTGCGCTGATTAAAGGAGGGGACTTACATGTATCGGTTAAAGTCTGATCAGTTCCTTGGGCGGAAGATAATCGCCGCCTGCCACCACGCCCGGTGAAGCCGCCAGGATAGAGGATTTGCCGGTGTAGGTGAGCGGATTTCCGTAAAAGTCGGTGATCTTTCCGCCCGCTTCCTCCAAAATGCAGGCGCCCGCCGCAAAGTCCCACAGACAGAGACGCGGCTCATAAAAGAGGCCGATATTTCCGGCGGCTACCGAACAGATATCGAATGCTGCGCTGCCGCTTCGGCGGATATCGATGGAGCGGAGCAGATACCAGTGGCCAAGCAGGAAGGCCGAGCGGGAAACTTCTTCTTCGTAGTAGGGAGCGGTGCCCATGCAGACAAGGCTCCTCGACAGCGGATCTTCCGATGAGTGAATCTGTACATTGTTCAGAAAGGCGCCTTTTCCCTTCTCGGCGCAGAACATGCGGTCCATGTAGGGGTCGTAGATGACGCCGATGTAAGGTTTGCCGTCCTTAAGGACACCGATGCTCGTGGTGCTGGGGCGCCAGGCTTTCATAAAATTGGAGGTTCCGTCGATCGGGTCGATGACGAAGGTGAAGCCTGTTTTGTCTTCTTCCTTGAAAACTTCCTGGCCTTCTTCTTCCGCTACGAAGGTAGCTTCGGGCAGGGCAGCCGAGAGCTGCTTCTCCAGATAGTCCTGGACAAGCGCATCGTATTTGGTGACAAAGTTTGCGTGGCCGCTTTTGGCCTCCGAGGGGCGAATGCCGGAGGCGCTCTTCATGATCTCGCCTGCGCCATAGGCGGCTTCTTTGATTTTATCTAACAGATTCATTTTTACTCCTCCCTGCAGCATATGTTTTGCCGCAGATGCCTGACTTACTGATACTTGATGAGTATCACATTTCGTCTCCCGGCGGTTTTGGTCCATTGTTAACTGTGATCCTCTTCATTGTACTCTTTGAGAATAGAAACTGCAATTGCGATTTGATCCTATTGCCGGCGTACTGTTAAATCCCCGGTGATAAGCCGGTTTTTCTGTTTTTCCGTGGGACTTCCCGGGCGTTTGAAAAACGATTGAGGCAGGACTCCGGCTAATTATCATAAATAGATTGATTTTTCTTCCTACATACGCTTAAATATATGTCAAAGGCAGCCGGTAACCAATAGCCTGCTCCGTGGACTGTCAGGTGAGGCCTCTACCACACCGGACTCAGGCAAGTCCCCTAACCCCTCCTCCTATAAGCTCTGCGCTTTTTTGAAGGAGGGGACTTACTTGTATCGGTTAAAAAACGACCGATAAGTATGCCCCGTGGATTGCCCGGCTGCCGGTTTCGACAATTTTCTCTACCCGGCGATTCACATGGCTGCGTATGTGTATGGAGATCACAAAGCGGCTTCTTGGATGAGAGGGTGTTATTATTTATAGTCTTAAAGCTGTTAATAGTCCGCGGAGAAGATTGCCGGTTACCTTTGACATGACAGGGGGAGAAATATTTGCTGAACATAAAGATTGCTTTTTTTGATGTAGATGGCACGTTGGTGGCTTTTGAAGAGGACGCCATGCACGAGGCGGTGAAGAATGCTTTGCTCACATTGCAGAAAAACGGCATAAAGCTGTTTCTGGCGACGGGCAGGCCTCCGTGCCTTGTGCCGCAGTTTCCGGGGTTTTCGTTTGACGGCGTGCTTTCCTACAACGGCGGGTTCTCCTACTCGGGGGACACGGTGATCTACCGGAATCCGATACCCGAAGAAGATGTGAGGCGGGTGGTCAAGAACGCAAAAAAAGACGGTCACGAGGCGCTTCTCGCGACGGAGGATATCTACGGTTCTTCCGCCTACGAGCAGGTGCTTGAGGATTACATGATGTTTGCGGGTCAGGGATGCCGTCCGACCGATGAGTTTGACAGCCTGATGAAGCGGAACATCTACCAGATCATGGTCGGCGTCGCGGCGGACAAGGATGAGCAGATACTGGAAGGGACAAGCAGTGTAAAAGCCGTCAGATGGTGGGACCGCGCGGTGGACATCATCCCCGTGAATTCCGGGAAGGCGACGGCGATCGAAAAGATTCTGGAGTACTACGGCTTTTCGAGGGAAGAGAGCATAGCTTTCGGGGACGGCGGAAATGATCTGGAGATGATCGAGTACGCGGGGATCGGAGTTGCCATGGGAAACGGGGTCGACGAGGTGAAGGCCGCGGCCGACTATGTGACGGATACCTGCATGGATGACGGCGTGGTGACGGCGCTGAGGCACTTTGGGCTGCTGTGAGGATTTTTGAGTTCACGGTGTCAGGCACCATAAATTTTGAGTTTATGGTGTCAGGCACCGTAAACTTTCTGTGAACTTTTTGTGAATAAAGTGGAGCGAGGAACCGTCCCCCGTTCCACGAGAGGACCTAAAACGATTGAAAAAAGCTGTATTTTTTGACATTGACAATACGATTTGGAACGCTAAAAATGAGATACCTGAGAGCACGATCACCGCGATCAGGGCGCTTCGGAAAAATGGGCACTATGCTTTTCTCTGCTCGGGCAGGACAAGAGCCTACATACGCCATCCTGCACTTTTGGGCATAGGATTTGATGGGATCGTAGCGGGTTGTGGGACCGGCGTGGAATATCAGGGTGAAACCATATTCCTTAAGGAGATCGAGAAAGAGATCGCGCTTCTCACGGTCGAGACTGTTCGCAGGTATGGTTTCCGCCCGATTCTGGAAGGACGGAAATATCTGTACATGGATATGGAAGAATTCGCCGATGATTTCTATGGCAGAAAACTCGCCGTCGACATGGGGGAGGACCTCCGCACGATCAAGGATGAGTGGGGCAGATGGGAGATTTCCAAGCTCTCCTGTGCGACGGAATCTCCGGACAGGCTCAAATGCTTTGAAGAACTCTCGGGGTACTATGACTACGCGATCCACAATGAATTTGTGGCGGAGTTTGTCCCCAAAGGGTTTAACAAGGGGACAGGCATGCGCAAGGTGTGCGAAATGCTGGGGATCGACATTGCGGACACGTTCGCTTTCGGCGACAGCGTGAATGACCGCGAGATGATCCTGACGGCGGGCACCGGTGTGGTGATGGGCAACGGGGCGCCTGCGATGAAGGAGATCGCTGACTATGTCACACTTCCGATGATGGAAGGCGGTATTCATCATGCGTGCAGGGAGTTCGGCCTGATCTGAGTGCTGCGCGACCGGTGATCTGCGGTTATGAATCCCTGAATTCTTCGGTCACGCTGCCGTCAGCAGTTGCCCGGGCCACTGAAAACGACCGGACAAGATATAGTCCGGGGCGAGCAAGAAAGGGAACGTGAAACGATTTAAGGTACATAATTATGCTGTATGAAATTGCAGACGGGACAGTCACGGCCGGTGGGGAGACCGTGCTGTCCCACATTCATTTTGAAATAAAAGGAAAAGAGAAGATCGGCGTTGTGGGGCGGAACGGTGCGGGAAAGACTACGCTGCTTCGCCTGATCGCAGGGGAGCTTAGCCCCGACCGCGACGACAAGAGGCAGGGAAGCGCGATACGCACGGCGCGGCGCGTGACGATCGGAATGCTCACACAGACGCAGGAGAAGGACGCCGAAAAGACCATCGATGATATTTTGATGGAATCCTGCCCTGTGGACGATCCTGCATCAAAAGAATACTTTGACTACCGGGCAGAATACGACCGTATTTTCACCGGATTCGGCTTCGCCAAAGAAGATAAGCGAAAGAAGCTCTCCGATTTCTCGGGCGGCGAACAGACCAGGATCGCTCTGATCAGGCTTCTTCTGCAGAAACCGGACATTCTTCTTCTGGATGAGCCCACCAATCACCTGGACCTGAAAGCGACCGCATGGCTGGAAGAGTACATGAAAAGCTACGACCGTGCGGCAGTGTTCGTCTCGCATGACCGCTTCTTCCTCGACCGCGTGGTGGACGTCGTCTACGACCTGCAGAACGGCAGGCTGAAAAGATATTCCGGCAGCTACTCCCACTTTAGAGAACAGAAGAGAAAAGAGATCGCCGCGGCGAAAAAAGCCTGGGAGAGTCAGCAGAAAGAGGTGGCTCGGCTTGAAGAACTGATCGAGAAATTCAAGCATAAGCCTCGCAAAGCCGCTTTTGCAAGGTCGCGAAAAACGATCCTTGATCGAATGGAGAAGCTTCCTAAGCCCGATGAGGACGACGTGCACATCTTCACCGGCGAGATCGAGCCGCTTATTCCTTCAAACAAGTGGCCGCTGCAGACGAAGGACCTGCAGATCGGTTACGACAAGACGCTTCTCGCGCTTACGCTTAGGGTGCGGCGGGGGCAGAAGATCGGCATTGTCGGGGATAACGGTGCGGGGAAGACGACATTTTTAAGGACGGTCGCCGGATTTCTCTCCCCGTTGAAAGGTGAGTGCACCCTGGGTGAGCGGACGACGATCGGATATTTTGATCAGAACTCGGCCGCCATCGAATCGGACAAAACAGTGGCAGAGCATTTTCATAACCTGTTTCCCGCGCTGACCGAAAAAGAGGCAAGGCAGATCCTGGGCGCTTATCTGTTCCCGGGAAGAAAGGCGCAGGAAAAGGTGAGCGGGCTTTCGGGCGGCGAAAAAGCAAGGCTGGTGCTGGCCGAGCTGCTGAATGCACGGCCAAATCTTCTGCTTCTCGATGAGCCCACGAACCATATGGACATACAGGCGAAAGAGACCCTCGAATCCGCGTTCAAGGCTTACACGGGCACGATCCTTTTTGTGTCTCATGACCGGTATTTTATTCGTCAGGTTGCGGATGCGATCCTTGTGTTCGAAAATGGACGTGCCATGTACTATCCTTTCGGCTACGAGCACTACCTGGACCGTGTGCAGCGGAGCAAAGAGACCGGCGAGAGCATGACCGCACTTTTGCGGGCGGAAGATCAGGCGCTGCTTGAGGGAATGCGGAATGTTCCCGAAAAAGAGAGACATCGGCTGAAAGAGTACAGCACCGAGGAACTGACCCGCGACTGGGAGTACCGGCTGGCCGCAGAGGAGCGCGACGCCGCATTGCACGAATATTTGGATGCGGTTGAGAAGGCGGAAAATTTGCGGGTGGATGAGTATCGGGCATGGGCGGAGAATGAATTGGTTTCGCCGGAGGGAAGGAAAGAGCTGTTGGATAATACGGTTCGCGAAGCTTCGGCGGCGGCGCGTCTCGCTGATGCGGAAATTAAGATGATGCTCTTGCTCAATTGGAACTCGGGGACGGTTCCTCGTTCCACGACTATCCCTGCGATTGTCTCACAAAACAGTTGACAAATACCTCCAGAATGGTATAATCATACTTAACATACTGATAAGATAGGAAATGGAGGAAGCAACATGGCTAAGATTTATGACAACGTACTCGGACTCATCGGCAACACCCCGCTTGTGGAGGTGAAAAAGATCGAAGCCGCTTGCGGCCTCGAAGCAAAACTTCTGGTTAAGCTTGAATATTTCAATCCCGCAGGCAGCATCAAAGACAGGATCGCGGCGGCTATGATCGCAGACGCTGAAGAGAAAGGTCTCCTCAAAGAAGGCGCGACCATCATCGAGCCCACATCGGGCAACACCGGAATCGGCCTTGCGGCCATCGCTGCGGTTAAAGGCTACAGGATTATCCTGACTATGCCCGAAACGATGAGCGTCGAGCGCCGCAACATCCTCAAAGCTTATGGTGCCGAGATCGTTCTGACAGACGGAACAAAAGGAATGAAAGGTGCGATCGCCAAGGCCGAAGAGCTCGCAGAACAAATCCCGGGAAGCTTCATCCCTGCACAGTTTGATAACCCTGCAAACCCGAAGATGCACAGAGAGACCACCGGCCCCGAGATCTGGAATGACACCGACGGAAAAGTGGATTTCTTCGTCGCAGGCGTAGGCACCGGCGGAACAGTCACAGGCGTGGGCGAATATCTCAAATCACAGAATCCGGATATAAAGGTTGTGGCTGTCGAGCCAAAATCCTCCCCCGTGCTTTCCGAAGGCAAGGGAGGCCCGCACAAGATTCAGGGTATCGGCGCAGGTTTTGTGCCCACAGTGCTGAACACATCGGTCTATGACGAAGTCATTACAGTGGAGAACGAGGACGCTTTCGAAACTTCCCGCCGGCTCACCGCCGCAGAAGGCATCATGACCGGCATTTCCTCGGGTGCTTCGCTGTGGGCAGCGATTCAGGTCGCCAAAAGACCCGAGAATAAAGGAAAAACGATCGTCGCGCTTCTTCCGGACAGCGGCGACAGATACTATTCCACTCCGCTGTTCACGAAGTAATACAGGCATGAGGCTTGTGTTTGTGAGTCTGCGGCAATGTTATTACCAATATAAGTAAGCCCCCCTGCGAAAAAGTGCAGAGCTTTTACGTTAGGGGACTTGCTTGTGCCGGGAGTGGAGGAGGCCGCACATGATAGTCTGTGGAGTGGGCTATCGATTAGAAGTTAGCAGCGAAGCGGATTGTCGGTTATCTTTAAATTTTTTGGAGGCAGTATATGCGAATTTCAACAAAAGGAAGATATGCGCTCAGACTCATGCTGGATCTTGCCGCAAATAACACGGGCGAGCCGATCAGGCTCAAGGATGTGGCAAAAAGGCAGGAAATCTCGGACAAATATCTGGAGCAGATCATCTCCGTGCTGAATAAAGCCGGCTATGTCCGCAGCATCCGGGGGCCTATGGGAGGGTATGTACTCACGAACGCTCCTTCAGAATATACGGTCGGTATGATACTGCGGCTCACAGAAGGATGCCTGGACCCGGTGGAATGTACGTCGGATAAGAATATCTGCCCGCGTGAGGACGATTGCGTTACCAGATATGTATGGAAGAAACTGGCTGACGCCATAAGCGGCGTAGTCGACAATATCACACTCGAAGATCTGCTGGACTGGCAGAAGACTGAGGCAGGGGATTACGTTATTTAGTGAGTACTTGGGGACGTATCTTTTTGCCTCATTTTGCGCGCAAAAATGAGTCAAAAAGATACGTCCCCAAGTACTCTTAATTGCTCCTCGAAGTACGAAAAAGAACAGCCACAAACTTTGGGTCAATGGGGACGGCTCTTTTGTGTTTTTCTGCGAACACAAAAGGACCGTCCCCGTGTGTTCCGTGTGTTCTTAAGTGGTTCTTGAACAGCGAGGCAGGTAAGATGTATAATTTACCTTACTAAAACAAAGAGAGGACGGACGAAAAATGAACTTGAGAAACAGCGCAAAATATTCCCTCGCCTGCCTCACCAGCATGGGTGTCCGGATCACGCCGGCGGGCCGCATGGCGGTACAGAACAGCAGCCAATTTTACATGCAGGCCACAAGCGCCGAGACAAATGTACTTAATGTCGCATCTTCATTGGGGCGTGAATGCCTTGCGTTGACAAAATTTGTCGAAGGCAGCCCGGTAGCCGCGTTCATCAAGTCTCAGCTTCGTGCCCGCGGCATCACTTACGAAGGAAAAGATGTTCCGCAGGGCGGGCCGTGGGGGTACCGGCATCAGTTTAACATTGCGGATTCCGGCTTCGGCCTCAGAGCCCCCAGAGTCTGGAACGACCGCGCGGGCGAAGTGGGCCGTACACTCTCCATCGAAGATTTCGACATAGAACGCATTTTTGGCGAAGAAGGCGTGAGCATTCTCCACCTGAGCGGCCTGATCGCCGCCATGAGCGAAGAGACGACCGAATGCTGCGTCGCCCTGGCAAAGGCGGCTAAGCAGTACGGCACTGTGGTTTCTTTCGACCTCAACTACCGCGCAACCTTCTGGAAAGGACGCGAGGCAGAATTGTCGAATGCTTTCCACGAAATCGCCTCCGTCGCAGACATACTGATCGGAAACGAAGAAGACTTCCAGCTTTGCCTTGGCTTTAAAGGCCCCGAAGCGGGCGGGAAAGAATTGTCCGATAAGATCGAAAGTTTTAAAGGCATGATCGAAGAAGTACGGAAAAAATACCCGAACGCGAAAGCCTGCGCAACGACTCTGCGGCAGGTCATTTCCGCAAACAGCCACCTGTGGGGAGCGATCCTTTGGGCGGACGGCCGGTGGTACGTGGAAGAGCCCCGCGAGATCGAGGTGCTGGACCGCATCGGCGGGGGCGATGGCTTCTCGGGCGGACTGCTCTACGGCGTGCTGAGCGGCTGGGAACCCGAAAAGTGGCTTCAGTTTGGCTGGGCTTCGGGCGTACTCGCGGCAAGCAGCATAAACGATTACGCCGAACCTGCCGACGAAAAACAGGTTTGGGATATCTATAAAGGAAATGCGAGGGTACAGAGATGAAAAAAGCGGATATCGGAATGATCGGCCTGGGCGTCATGGGCAGCAATCTGGCCCGAAACATGAAATCCAAAGGATATGAGGCGGCAGTTTACGATCTGGATCCGAAGCGGGCAGATGCACTGGCCGAGGAAGGTTTCATTCCGTGCCACAGCCTGACGGAGCTTCGCGATGCACTCGCCGCGCCTCGCAAAGTTTTCCTGATGGTCTGGGCCGGAAAGCCTGTGGATGACCTGATCGAGCAGCTGCTCGGTGTGCTGGAGCAGGGAGATATCATCATAGACGGAGGAAACAGTCATTTTCCCGACACCATACGCCGCACGGCTTATGTGGAAAGGAAAGGACTTCTCTATATCGGCACAGGTGTTTCCGGAGGAGAAGAAGGTGCGCTGAGAGGGCCAAGCATGATGCCGGGCGGTTCTGCGGCGGCGTGGGAATATGTGAAACCGATCTTTCAGGATATATGCGCGAAGACGGAAGACGGGACGCCATGCTGCGACTGGGTGGGCGAGAACGGCGCAGGTCATTTTGTCAAGATGGTGCACAACGGTATCGAGTACGGGGACATGCAGCTGATCTGCGAAGCCTATCAGCTTCTCAAATACGGCCTGGGGCTTGACAATGAGGAGATGCATGGCATTTTTGCGGAGTGGAATAAGACCGAGCTGGAGAGCTATCTGATCGAGATCACCCGCGACATTCTGGGGTATAAAGATGAGAACGGTGAATATGTGATCGATGCGATCCTCGACCGGGCAGGCCAGAAGGGAACCGGAAAGTGGACCGGCATTGCGGCACTGGACGAGGCGGTTCCGCTGACGCTGATCGTCGAGGCAGTGTTCGCGAGGTGCCTGAGTGCGGCGAAGGATGAGAGAGTAAAGGCTGCCGCGGTATATCCGCATGACATACCGGCGTTCGATGGAGACAAAGAAGCGTTTGTCGAGGCAGTGAGAAAGGCGCTTTATGCCGGGAAGATCGTCTCGTACGCCCAGGGTTTTGCGCTTATGCGCTCCGCCGCGGAAACCTACGGCTGGGATTTGGATTATGGCAAGATAGCATTGCTGTGGCGGGGCGGCTGCATCATCCGCAGTGTATTCCTCGGCAAGATCAAGGAAGCCTACGATGCTGATTCGGAATTGGAAAACCTGCTCATGGACGGTTATTTCAGCGAAACGATAAGGTCGCTGGTGCCTGCGTGGCGCGAGGTTGCAGCCTACGCGGTTAAGGCAGGGATCCCCATGCCCGCGATCACTTCTGCCCTCAGTTGGTTCGACGGCTACACTACCGAGCGCCTGCCCGCGAATCTGCTGCAGGCCCAGCGCGATTACTTCGGCGCTCATACTTATGAGCGCGTGGATGCTCCGCGCGGGGAGCATTTCCATACAAACTGGAAGTGAAACAGAGGGACGGTTCCTCGTTCCAAACACAGGGGGACGGTTCTTTTGTGTTCCGCCGTATGTAGAGCAATCTGGGACCGAGTCGCGGGCGTCAGGAAACAAGAATTCTGAAATCCCGCGGTATGAGAAGCAGCTCGGGGAAGGGCGTCAGGCGTCGGGAAACAAGAAATCTGAAATCCCGCGGTATGTGGCGCAACTCGGGGTCAGGCGGAAGGCGTCGGAAAACAAGAAATCTGAAATCCCGCGGTATGTGGCGCAACGTGGGAACAGGCGGAAGGCGTCGGGAAACAAGAAATCTGAAATCCCGCGGTATGTGGCGCAACTCGGGGTCAGGCGGAAGGCGTCGAAAAACAAGCATCCTGAAATCCCGCGGTATGAGAAGCAGCCCGAGGAAGGGTGTCAGGCGTCGGAAAACAAGCATCCCGAAATCCCGCCGTAAAAGTCATAGAACAAGAAAAAATCCGGCATGTTTGCCGGATTTTTTCTTGTTTAGTGGGGAGATTGTGACTCCAACATCAATAATTGAAGGCGCCCTCGTAGCGGTTGCACCGCTCCTTGTAACGTGATTGATCCTTACAGGTGCTGCACCTGTCGCAGAACTCCTGCGAATAGCATGTAGCACACTGGCACTCTCCGCAGAGCGACCGATCATATTCAGGAGTTAAGGTGTAAGGGCGAGGACGATCAACCGCTTTGTTCTCCATAGTGACACCTCCGATCTCTTTCTTCTATTATACGCCGGCCAATTACCCCTTGCAAGCCATTTTGTTTTCTACTATACTGTATAAAGTTAAACTCACCGCTATACATTGCCATTGGACTTAAATTTCATATAAAAAATACCGGAAAGGCATGCCCGCGTGCTCATGCCAAGACAAAAGAGTGGCGAAGGGAAACAAGAAACAAGCGAAATCGCATGCCCGTGTGCTCATGTCAAGACAAAAGAGTGGCAAAGGAAATCAAGAAACAAGTGAAACCGCATGCCTGCTCGTTCTTGCCAAGGCAAATGAACGGCGAGAAAAACCTTGATTTTGAGGGGCAGAGAATTGATTGTATATTAAAGGGGGACTTTTATGTGGACAGCCGACGGCTGGAAAGAATATGAAGTGCTTGACACCTCGGGAGGAGAAAAACTGGAGCGCTGGGGAGACTATCTTTTGATCAGGCCCGACCCGCAGGTCATCTGGAACACACCCAGGAATGACCGCGGCTGGAAACGCCCGAACGGGCACTACCACCGCAGCTCCAAAGGCGGCGGAGAATGGGAATTCTTTGATCTGCCCGAGCAATGGGAAATTCATTATCATTTGGCCGCGCCGGGCACAAAGACACTCACCTTTCATTTGAAACCGTTCAGCTTCAAACACACAGGCCTCTTCCCCGAGCAGGCGGCCAACTGGGAATGGTTCTCAGACCTGATCAGCAAAGCAGAAAGGCCCATAAAAGTGCTCAACCTGTTCGCCTACACCGGCGGCGCAACCATCGCAGCCGCAGCGGCAGGCGCCTCGGTCACCCACGTGGATGCGTCTAAAGGCATGGTCAACTGGGCAAAAGAAAATGCCGCCTCATCAGGCCTTGCCGCCGCACCCATCCGCTGGCTTGTGGACGACTGCGCTAAATTTGTGGAGCGGGAGATCCGCCGCGGCAATCACTATGACGCGATCATCATGGACCCGCCCTCCTACGGCAGAGGCCCCAAGGGAGAAATCTGGAAGATCGAAGACGCAATCTATCCGTTGATTTGCAGAACTGCAGAACTCTTATCAGAGCAGCCGCTGTTCTTCCTGGTCAATTCGTACACGACCGGACTGCAGCCGGCGGTACTCACCTACATGTTATCGACTGCGCTTAGACGCTATAAAGGGGAAGTAATCTCCGATGAGATCGGTCTGCCTGTAAAAGACTCGGGGCTCGTGCTCCCGTGCGGCGCATCGGGCAGATGGCAAGCCGATCAGTAAACAAAGACCGCAAGCGGAAGAGCAAAAAAGCAGCAAGCAAAGCACCCTCAAAGACAGCAAGTAAAGCGCCTCCCAAGGAAGAAAGCCAGGGGAAAAAAAGAGGCCGCAAGCAAAGCGCCCCCCAAGGAAGCAAGCCGAGCGAAAAAAGAGGCCGCAAGCAAAGCGCCCCCCAAAGGAAGCAGCAAAGCGAAAAAAGAGACAGACGACAAAGTTACAAATAGATAGAAACAATAACACAGCCATAAAGAAACAGGAGGATCAAGATGAAATCATACTCTGAATTAACCCGGAACGAACTGCTGAACCTCAAAGCAGAGCTTGACAGACAATTTGAAGAGATCAAAGCTCAGGGACTCAGCCTTGACATGTCCAGAGGAAAGCCGGCCAGAGCTCAGCTTGATCTTTCCATGGGAATGATGGACGTGCTCCACGGTGACGCGGACCTTTCGTGCGAGACCGGCGTAGACTGCCGCAACTACGGCGTGATCGACGGCATCCCCGAAGCAAAACGCCTGCTCGGCGCCATGTCCGAAGTAGAGCCCGAAAACATTATTATATATGGAAACTCAAGCCTCAACGTCATGTTCGACTCGATCGCCAGATCGATGACCCACGGCGTTATGGGCTACACCCCCTGGTGTAAGCTGGACAAAGTAAAATTCCTCTGCCCCGTGCCGGGTTATGACAGACACTTCAAGATCACCGAGTTTTTCGGAATCGAAATGATCAACGTACCCATGACTCCGGAAGGCCCGGACATGGACATGGTGGAAGAACTCGTACAGAGCGACGAGGCGATAAAAGGCATCTGGTGTGTACCCAAGTACTCCAACCCGCAGGGCTACACCTACTCACAGGAAACCTGCGAGCGCTTTGCCAGACTCAAACCGGCCGCTCCCGACTTCCGCATCTACTGGGACAACGCCTACAGCATCCACCATCTGTACGACTATCATCAGGACTATCTGCATGAGATCCTCGAGGAGTGCAGGGAAGTGGGAAATCCCGATATCGTATACAAGTTTACTTCAACCTCCAAGGTGAGCTTCCCGGGCTCCGGCATCGCTGCAGTGGCGGCATCCCAGGCAAACTTGGACGACTTCCGCAAATACATGCGCATTCAGACGATCGGCCACGACAAGCTGAACCAGCTTCGCCATGTTCGCTTCTTCAAAGATCTGGACGGCCTGCATGAACACATGAGAAAACATGCGGCGATCATCCGCCCGAAATTTGAGATGGTGGAGAACACTTTGGACAAGGAACTCACCGGCCTTGGAATCGGCGAGTGGACAAAACCGTTCGGCGGTTACTTTATCTCGTTCGACTCGATGGACGGCTGTGCGAAGCGCATCGTAGGTCTGGCAAAAGAGGCAGGAGTGGTAATGACGCATGCCGGCGCTACCTTCCCGTACGGCAAGGACCCGCGCGACCGCAACATTCGTATCGCACCGACGTTCCCGACACTCGATGAATTGGAAAAAGCAGTGAATGTATTTGTCGTTTGTGTAAAGAAAGCCAGTGTAGAAAAGCTTCTGAGGAAGAAGGACGCATAAATAAAAATGAGAATAGGAAAAAAAATCGCACTTACCCTGCTGGCCCTTCTGGTCGTATTGATGACGATGGGTTACATGGCCGGGCGGTCGTTTTTTAGAGAGCATTATTTTCCCGGCACGGAGATCAACGGCCGGGATTGCTCCTTTATGACAGTGAAAGAGGTGGAAGACATCTTTGACAGGGAGGCGCGTACCTATGCGCTCGCCGTGGACACGATGAACAACGGGCGCGAGGCCGTGACCGCCGAAGATGTGGGAATGAGATATGCCTCGGATGGTTCTGCCGGGCGCTTCCTCGATGATCAGGACCTGGATTACTGGTTCCTTCATCTGACGGACAAAAAGGAACTGAACGTGGAAGATCGCGGCATCACCGTTTCCTACAGCATGATCGAGCAGAAAGTGGACAGCCTCTACTGCATGCAGCCCGAGAACATCACCTATCCCTCCGATGCATATATCAAAAACGACGGTAACGATGTTTTCACCGTGGTGCCCGAAGTCGAGGGCAATGCATTGGACCGTGAGAAGGTGATCAACCTGATCCGCGATGCCGTGGAAGATCGGGCAGAAGCGGTGAACCTCGAAGCGGGCGGGTGCTATCTGAAGCCGACGATCTATTCGGACAGCCCTGTCATTACCACAAGTCTGGAGAGGCTCGAAAACTTTAAGGAAGCGCTGATCACCTACGATTTTGTGGAGTCGGTCGAGCGCCTCGACTGGAGCACGACCAGGGACTGGCTTACCACGGACGATGAAGGCTATGTCATCCTCGACCCCGAGAAGGTCAAAGAGTTCGTGCACGGCCTGGCCGAAAAATACAATACTTATGGGAATACCCGTGACTTTGTCACTTATGACAACAGGACCATCACGGTATCGGGCGGAGATTATGGCTGGGTGATCGATGAGCAGAGGGAAGCGCAGGAACTCACCCTCGCCCTCGAGGAAGGCACCGTCGATGTGCGGGAGCCCGTGTACGCATACAACGCCGCAAGCCGCAGCGGAGTCAGCGATATCGGGATGACTTACATCGAGGTCGACCTGATGACCAAACGCCTGGTCTTTTACCGGGACGGCAGACCGGTGGTGGATACAGAGATCCAGAGCGGTTCTGCACATGATTTAAGCGGCGGCTATACACCTACCGGGGTGTTTGTACTGACAGGGAAAAGATCTCCGGCAGAAGTTGTGGAGAACGGAGAGATCCGTAACGTTGATTTTCTTCTCGAATACGACTACGGTGCTCATATTACAGAAGCGCCGTGGCAGGAGGCACTTGACGGAGAGATCTTCGTTCCCGAAGAAATTGACGGCGGCGTAAAAGTTCCGTATGAAGCAATGGCGACGCTCTACAACCAGGCGGAAGAGGGAATTCCCATTGTGATCTACGATAAATGACACGTGTGTCCTGCATCGATCATTTTCAGAATGATCATTCTGACCGGCCCGAGGAGCGGGTTACCGGTTATATTTGAAAAGTGATTGAAGCAGCACACCGGAAAGGATAAATGGTGACAATATGAATATAGTAGTACTGGCCGGTGGTACCAGCACAGAGAGAGCAATTTCGATCATTTCGGGCACAGAGATATGCAAAGCACTGAGAAGCAAAGGCGAGAGGGCGATCCTCATCGATATTTTCTGCGGTGTTCCGGTGTATGATCCCAAAGATGTCTTTCCGGAACAGTACGATGTGGCGGCGGCTTCACAGCTGATGCGGAGCTACGATGACAAGATCGAGCAGATCAAAAAAGAGCGCAGATCGTTCTTCGGACCTCACGTGCTCGAACTGTGTGAAAAAGCCGACATCGTTTTCCTTGGTCTCCACGGTGCAAACGGTGAGGACGGAAAGGTGCAGGCGGCTTTCGACCTCATGGGCATCCGCTATACCGGCACCGGCTACCTGAGCAGCGCAATGGCTATGGATAAGGGCATCACCAAGCAGATGTTCAGGATGAACGGGGTACCGACACCGAAGGGATGCACCATGCTGCAGAACGCAATCGTGAAAGACATCGCCAAGCTGGGACTTTCGTTCCCGGTGGTGGTCAAGACCTGCTGCGGCGGCTCCAGCGTGGGCGTTTACATCGTAAAAGATCAGGAAGAATACGAGAGGGCACTTAAGGCGGCCTTCACCTACGAGGGCGAAGTGGTGGTCGAAGAGTACATCGACGGCCGGGAATTCTCTGTCGCGGTCGTGGACGGAAAAGCCTACCCGGTGATCGAGATTCAGCCGCTCACCGGATTTTACGACTACACCAACAAGTACAAACCGGGCTCGACCATCGAGACCTGCCCGGCGCAGATCCCCACAGAGCTGACCAAGAAGATGCAGCAGATCGCAGAAGCGGGCGCAGCAGCTTTGCAGATGGAGGGATACAGCCGTTACGACTTTATCATGAAGGACAACGGGGATATGTACTGCCTTGAGGCGAACACGCTTCCCGGCATGACTCCGACCAGCCTGATCCCGCAGGAGGCCGCTGTGCTGGGTATGACCTTCGCGGATCTGTGCATGGAGCTGATCAGAGTTTCGATGAAGAAATATGAGGAAATCAGGATATGATGAAAAATCTTACCATAGAAAATATTACGAAAGTCACCGGCGGCGAATACTACGGCAGCGACGATATCATCGATATCGAAGTGACCGCCATCACCACGGACAGCCGTGAAGCCGTTCCGGGATGCCTGTTTGTGCCGATCGTCGGCGAGAGAGTGGACGGACACCGTTTTATCCCCCAGGTGCTGGATGCGGGTGCGCTGGTCACACTGACCGAGAAGGATCCGGCCGAGACCGATAAACCGTGCATCCATGTGGAATCGTCGCTGCAGGCAGTGAAGGACATTGCAGCCTTCTACCTGGAGCAGCTGGACATTCCGGTGGTCGGCGTTACCGGATCTGTAGGAAAGACCAGCACCAAGGAAGCCATCGCTTCAGTTCTCAGCGAAAAATACAACACGCTGAAGACACTCGGCAATTTCAACAACGAACTGGGACTACCGCTCACCATCTTCCGTCTGAGGGAAGAGCACGAGATCGCGGTTCTCGAGATGGGCATCAGCAATTTTGGCGAGATGAGCCGGCTGGCGGCTATTGCCAGACCGGATACCGGTGTAATCACGAACATCGGCAACGCGCATCTGGAGTTCCTGGGCGACAGGGATGGCGTGTTCAGAGCCAAGACCGAGATGATCGATTATATTCAGCCGGATGGACGCGTTGTCGTGAACGGCGATGATGACAAGCTGATCCATGTGCAGGGTCAGAGAGGGATCGTGCCGGTCTTCTTCGGCCTTGATCCTTCGCAGGATGTGTACGCGGACGGGATCGAGAGTCATGGACTTCGCGGCACCGATTGCGTGATCCACATCGGAGAAGAGAGCTTTAAGGTGCATATTCCAATCCCCGGAAAGCACATGGTATACAACGCGCTGGCCGCAGCGGCGGTGGGGCGTATTTACGGCCTTTCGGACGAAGAGATCACAAGAGGCATCGGCAATCTGGAGTCGATGCGCGGGCGTTTCCGCATGATCGAGACGGCCGACTATCTGGTCGTGGACGATTCGTACAACGCAAGTCCCGCTTCGATGAAAGCTTCCATGGATATCATGAAGGATGCGGACGGACGTAAGGTGGCAGTGCTTGGCGATATGGGTGAGCTGGGCAAGGATGAGAAGGAGATGCACCGTGAGGTCGGGCGTTATGCTTCGAGCAGTGGCATAGACCTTCTGATCTGTACCGGTACGCTCAGCCGTGAGATGGCTGAGGCGGCGCTGGCCAGCAGGGACAATCCCGCCATGGTGGTCGTGTGGGAGCCCGACCGGGAGAGTCTGCTTTCTCATATCGAAAACTACCTGAAAAAGGGTGACACGGTGCTGGTGAAGGCATCGCACTTTATGCATTTTGAGCAGGTGGTGGATCTGCTGACGGGGGTATAATAATTCTTCCTTGCAAGTTTCCGCACCCTATGTTATCATCATTGCGGTATTCGCGACGAGCCTAATATAAGAAAGAAGGTGAAGCTATGGTTGAACTGGATCAGTTCAAGTCTGTTCTTGCAACGTATACCGAACCATTAGTGGAAGTGAGGGATTCACTTTGACCTCGCTAACAAAAAGCAGAGGATCGAAGAATTAGAGCGCGAAATGGAAGCGCCTGACTTCTGGGATAATGCAGAACAGTCTCAGAAAAAAATGAAAGAGCTCAAGAACCTGAAGGATGATCTGGAAGTGTACGACAGCCTCGTGACACAGAAAGAGGACATCGAGACGATGATCGAGATGGGATATGAGGAGAACGACCCCGATATGATCCCCGAGATTCAGGAAATGCTCGACAATTTCCGCACAGATTTTGACACAGTGCGCGTTAAAACGCTGCTTTCGGGAGAATATGACAGTGAAAACGCCATCATCAAGCTTAACGCCGGCGCAGGCGGCACCGAGGCATGTGACTGGTGCGGCATGCTGTATCGTATGTACAGCCGCTGGGTGGAGCGCAAAGGATTCTCCATGGAAGTGCTCGACTATCTGGACGGCGATGAGGCCGGCATCAAATCGGTCACTTTCCAGGTGAACGGGGAGAATGCTTATGGCTATCTGAAATCCGAAAAAGGTGTGCATCGTCTTGTACGTATTTCGCCGTTCAATGCGGCAGGAAAGCGTCAGACATCTTTTGTTTCCTGTGATGTCATGCCTGACATCGAAAAGGACCTGGATGTGGAGATCAATGACGACGACATCCGTATCGATACCTATCGTTCGAGCGGTGCAGGCGGCCAGCACATCAACAAGACTTCTTCGGCTATCCGTATCACCCATTTCCCGACAGGAATCGTGGTACAGTGCCAGAACGAGAGATCGCAGCATCAGAACAAGGATAAGGCCATGCAGATGTTGAAGGCCAAGTTATACATGCTGAAGCAGGAAGAAGAGGCAGCCAAGCTGTCCGGAATCCGCGGCGAGCTGACCGACATCGGCTGGGGCAACCAGATTCGTTCGTATGTCATGCAGCCCTACACAATGGTGAAGGATCATCGGACTAATGAAGAAACCGGTAATGTGGACGCTGTTATGGACGGAAGTATTGATATATTTATCAACGCATATTTGAAATGGATTACATTAAGTAGAAAGACAGCATAATAGTTACGATTCACGCCTCAACCCCTCAAGCCCCGCAGCAGCCCCCGCGCGAAGTGGCATCAGTCTGTGAACCGGTGCCTGCTGATCCTCAGAGCCAATCGCCTAAGAAAGACTAAAAAATCCGCTCAGGAGAGCCTTCGCGGATTAGTCTTT
>CADCPK010000015.1 GCA_902803215.1 uncultured Lachnospiraceae bacterium | reverse complement strand
GTGATACATGAAACTTCACTGATATAGTGTATTAACACGACACGCAATATTGTAGCAACGAGGCCCGGCCGTGTCAAACAGTAATTTATCGTATCTGTTCTGAATTACTCAAAAATCAAACTTATAGGCGAAATATGCCTCGAGCTCATCGATCTTTACTCTCACCTGCTCCATGGAGTCACGGTCACGTACGGTCACAGCGCCGTCGGTCTCGGAATCGAAGTCGTAGGTGACGCAGAACGGTGTGCCGATCTCGTCCTGTCTTCTGTAACGTTTGCCGATGTTTCCTCTGTCATCGTATTCGCAGTTATATTTTTTGGAAAGCTTGCTGTAGATCTTCTCTGCTCCCTCTGCCAGCTTTTTGGAGAGCGGCAGCACGCCGATCTTTACAGGTGCCAGAGCCGGATGGAAGTGAAGCACGGTACGAACATCGTTCTTCTCTGCGTCCAGCACTTCCTCGTCGTATGCGCTGCAGAGGAATGCAAGGACCATACGGTCTGCGCCGAGGGACGGCTCGATGACATACGGGATGTATTTTTCTTTCTTCTCGTCATCAAAGTAGCTCATATCCTGTCCGGATACGTTCTGATGGCAGGTAAGGTCGTAATCTGTACGGTCAGCAATGCCCCAAAGCTCGCCCCAGCCGAACGGGAAGAGGAATTCCACGTCTGTGGTCGCTTTGCTGTAGAACGCCAGCTCTTCCGGATCGTGGTCGCGATAGCGGACCTCGTCCTCTTTGAGGCCGAGTGAAGACAGCCAGTCAAGGCAGAACTTCTTCCAGTATGCAAACCATTCCAGATCGGTGTCGGGCTCACAGAAGAATTCGAGTTCCATCTGCTCAAACTCACGTGTACGGAAGGTAAAGTTGCCCGGCGTGATTTCGTTACGGAAAGATTTGCCGACCTGTGCGATACCGAAGGGGATCTTCTTGCGGGAAGTTCTCTGCACGTTCTTAAAGTTTACAAAGATACCCTGTGCGGTTTCCGGACGAAGGTATACTGTGTTTTTTGCATCCTCGGTAACACCCTGGAAGGTCTTGAACATCAGGTTGAACTGACGGATATCGGTAAAATTATGCTTGCCGCAGGTCGGGCAGGGAACATTGTGCTCTTCGATGAAGTTTTTCATCTGTTCCTGGGTCCATCCGTCGACGGAGCTCTCAAGAGTGATTCCGTTCTCGGCACTGTAATCCTCAATGATCTTATCCGCGCGGAATCTTTCGTGGCATTCGCGGCAGTCCATCAGCGGATCGGAAAAGCCGCCCAGATGTCCTGAGGCCACCCATGTCTGCGGGTTCATAAGGATAGCGCAGTCCACACCGACGTTGTACGGAGATTCCTGCACAAATTTCTGCCACCACGCACGTTTTACGTTGTTCTTGAGTTCCACGCCCAGGTTGCCGTAGTCCCATGTATTGGCAAGGCCTCCGTAGATCTCGGAACCCGGATACACAAAGCCTCTGGCTTTGGCGAGCGTGACAATTTTCTCCATCGTTTTTTCCATAGTTTAATCACTCCTGCTCGTTTCTGTTCGATTTTTTCCATTCGTCTATTATACATAGAAGCAATCTATTTTTCAACCATGACCTTCAGTATTTCGAGAGCTTTGATCGGCCTGTCTATGTTCAGAGCCGTATAGCGGTATATGATCCGTTCCAGTTCTCTCAGCAGACTGTCCTCCACATCAAAGCCGAAGACGCCCTTAAGAGGCGCGGAAGCGATATACTGAAGGGTATATAATGCCGAATAGCTGATCCGGAACGCGTCCGGCGGAACCTGACCGCAGCCGCCGCAGAATACTCCCGGGGCAGACAGGGAAAAGTAGAGCCTGTCCTGCTTTTCGAAGGTTTTTCCGCATTCCGCACATTCGAAGATCTGTGGCATCAGCCCCTGTATGACTGTCAGGCGGAATTCGAAGATGCACCTCACCAGCCGCAGAGATATTTTTTCGTTCATCAGAGCGCGCACTGCCACATAGAGAAGGTTCATCATCTCTTTTTCGTCGTTTCCTTCACGCCCGAAATAGTCTGCCAGTTCCAGGAAATAGTAACCGTAGTATACCCCCGGCTGCCTGGATGCGAGCTCTACAAAATGATGCGTGATCTCGGCGCGGTTCAGATTATATGAAGTTCTGCCCTCATAAAGGGAAAAAGAGCCGAAAACAAACGGGGAAGCTGCTGCCATAAGGGGGCTGTTCAGTCTTCTCGCCCCCTTTGCAAAAGCAGCAATCTTTCCCCGTTCCCTTGTGAGGAGGACGATCCGCCGGTCGTACTCGCCGACCGGCGCCGCAGAAAGAACGACTCCCTGCACTGTGATCAGGTCACTCATCTCTTATATTTCCTTTTTATCATAGCCGAAATTTCGGATCAGGAAGTCGCTGTCCCGCCAGTCCTTCTTTACCTTGACCCAGAGTTTCAGGTTAACCTGTGCTTCCAGCATTTTCTCCAGCTCGTATCTGGCGTTGCTGCCGATCTTTTTGAGCATCGCCCCGCCTTTTCCGATGATTATGCCTTTGTGAGAATCTTTTTCACAGATGATCGTCGCGTCGATGTCGTACATGGGCCGTTTTCCCGGCCGTTCCTTCATGGAATCGATGGCGACGGCGATACCGTGAGGTATCTCATCGTCAAGGGCATGCAGAGATTTCTCGCGGATGATCTCCGCCGCGATCTGTTTCATCGGCTGGTCGGTAACCGTGTCCTCGTCATAGAACATCGGTCCGTAGGGAAGATACTTGAACAACGCGGGAATGATGTCCTCCGTATTCTGTCCTCTAAGCGCCGAACAGGGGATGATCTCGGCAAAGTCGCAGACCTTGCTGTATTTTTCGATCGCGGGCAGAAGCGATTCCTTCTGCACCGTGTCGATCTTATTGATGATCAGCAGTACGGGAACGCCTGTCTTCTGCAGCTGTTCTGCGATATGCTGCTCTCCCGCGCCGATGAAGGTCGTCGGCTCTACCAGCCACATGATCGCATCCACCTCGCGGAGCGTGCGCTCCGCCACCTGCACCATGTATTCCCCAAGCTTGTTCTTTGCCTTGTGAATGCCGGGCGTGTCCAGGAATACGATCTGACCGCGTTCGTCGGTGTACACCGTCTGAATGCGGTTGCGGGTCGTCTGCGGTTTTTTGGATGTGATGGCGATCTTCTGCCCGATCAGATGATTCATCAGTGTGGATTTTCCCACGTTCGGTCTTCCGATGATCGCTACAAATCCGGATTTTTTCTGTGCTTCCATTTACTCTCCTTTATGATGCACTCACCAGCGGTTTGATCTCCATAAGAAGATCTCCGTCCTTTTTCAGCATACTCTCGGATCCGACAACGCAGATCTCGCGATCCGAAAGCACCGCCTCGATCATCGGAGCCAGTGCTCTGATGTCTTCGGGCCTTGCGTTCAGGATCTCATCTCTTTCTTTCTGCAGCATTTCTTCGGTCACGCCGTCAAAATATGCTGTCTTCGAAATGCTGCCCTGCATCTGAGGTGTTCTGGGCACATCCTTGCTGCTGATCGCTCCGATGATATACTTGGTCATCTCTCTTTCGTCAGCTTCAAAGGACGAGATGTATTCGGGAAGTCCGCTGTACACATCCAGCGTTCTTCTGAAATGCGGGTCGCGGTAAGAGACAAAATAGCTTTGTCCGTTGCGTCTGAAGCCTGTCATGCAGCCGTAGGCGCCGCCCTTTACCCGGAGATTCATCCAGAGATAATCGTAGCTCAGGATCACTTTCAGAATAGAAAGCGCGCCGGTAAAGGCAAAGCCCTTGTCGCCGAACGTGCCTGCCTGTGCCACGTACTGCACCTGTCCCGCTGTGGTAAATCCCTCGTTCTGCTTGCGCGGCACGAGTTTTCCGGTGCTGTAGGAGACCGGTTCTGTGATGAGATGCTCTTTTACGTCACGGCAAAGCCTCATCACTTCGGCGACCGATTCTTCTTCTCCCGTATAGCTGACCGAAAAGTTCTCGGGTCTCAGTATACGTGCCGGAAGAGCCTTGATCTTACGTATCAGTTCCGGTGCTTTCTCGTCAAAGTTGCGGTCCAGATCTTCGATGAAGCGATAGTAGCCTATACCGCTGAGCTCATCCTGGAACAGTGATTCTTCAGAGATGTAGGAGAATGCCCGGAGCACCGCCGTACCATGACCGCCCGATGCGAGTGCTGCCTGTGCGCGGGATTTTGTCTCGGCTACGATCTCCTTGATGCGTTTCAGATCATCGAGCTTTGAAGTCTCAAGAACTTCGCGGATCATGCCGAACAGGAATTCCATCTGCGGATACAGCGCTTTGGCGCGCACGGAGAAGCAGACTCTGTATGCTCCCTTTCCTGCATTCTCAAAGAGTTCGGCTCCGCAGGACATTCCGCCCGAACCGGCATTGATCTCGTTGCAGAGGTCGCTGTAGCTGTAATGCTCCGTATCTACGGAAATCAGCATGGATTTCAGAAGGCCAAGCAGATGTATGGTTTCTGCATCTCTCTCCTTCACTTCGAACATCAGGTCCAGATAGCCGATACCGTTTGTGCGGACATCATGGTGCAGGAACAATGTATCATCGATGAACAGCTCTTTGTTGTTCAGCTTCTGTATTTCTTTCTTAATGTCGGTACGCGCAAGCATCGGGATGCAGTTAAGTGCCTCGGGGTCTTCCTCCGCCTCCTGATACTCCAGAAGGCCTTTCGTCGACTCGCAGAGTGCTGTCTTCTCTTCTTCCGAGAGAGAATCCAGTTTCTCCTGCATCGCTGCGGCAAGAGCCTGCTCCTTTTCTGACGCAAGTCCCGCAGACGGGATCAGGGTCAGCACGCTCGCATGTGGATTGTCGAGCAGATAAGTTTTGATCAGGTTTTCGAAATATCCTTCTTCGGCAGCTTTTCTGAGGCGGTCAAAGACGCTCAGCTGCTGTACCTGTGAAAACGGATTCTCGTCACTGTAAAGCCAGTTTCCCAGAATATCCAGAGAGTACATAAGCCCCTTCGGATAGGTGGCATAATCTGCTTCTCTGTACCGGAATTCCATGGAATTGATGCCGGCCTCGACCGCCTTTTTGTCTATGCCCTCCTCAGCGATTTTGGAGAGGGTGCTGCGGATGATCGAAAGGAACTCGTCTTTGCGGTCCACATTGGTTCCTTTTGCCACGACGGTAAAGTAGGGCTGAAGGATGCCGTCATTATAAGAACCGTAGACATCCTCGCCGATGCCTGCATCCAGCAGGGCTTTTTTGAGCGGAGCTCCCGGAACGCCCAGCAGCGCATAATCGAGGATATCCATGCCTACGCAGAGGACCTCGTCGGAAGCGTCGCCCACTACCGCGTTGAACGAAAGATACGTGTTATCTTCTTCGCCTTCATCTTCCGATACCGGATATTTCATCGAAATATCTTTCATGGCGGCAAAAGAGCTCTGCATGCGGATGGCCGAATCGACGTCGAGTGCATCAAAATGAGACAGGTATTCTTTGTCGATAAACTCCAGCTTCTCGTTCATGTCCATATTTCCGTACAGATAGATGAAGCTGTTCGCCGGATGATAGTATGTCCTGTGGAAATCGAGGAACTGCTCATAGGTAAGCTCGGGAATATGATCGGGGTCTCCGCCGCTCTCCACGCCGTAGGAAGTGTCGGGGAACAGGGAGTTCATGATCTCGCGCTCAAGCACGTCATCGGGCGCGGAGAAGGCTCCTTTCATCTCGTTGTAGACGACACCGTTTACGGTGAGCGGTCCTTCCGGTGATTCCAGATGATAGTGCCAGCCTTCCTGCTTGAAGATCTCTTCCTTTTTATAAATATTCGGATAGAAGACCGCATCCAGATACACATGCATCAGATTCTGAAAATCACGATCATTGCAGCTGGCGACCGGATAGCAGGTCTTGTCGGGATAAGTCATTGCGTTAAGGAAGGTGTTGAGCGATCCTTTGACCAGCTCCACAAAAGGATCCTTAAGCGGAAAATCGCGCGACCCGCACAGCACGCTGTGCTCCAGGATATGCGCCACGCCCGTGCTGTCCTTTGGCGGTGTTCTGAAAGCAATGTTGAACACCTTGTTGTTGTCCTCATTCTCGATCAGCATCACCCGGGCTCCGGTCTTCTTATGACGGAGGATCGTCCCTTTTGAAGCGATGTCGGGAAGAAGTTCTTCTTCTACAAATTCATATGCAGTCAGTCTGTCTTTATCCATTTATCTCTCCTTGATCGTATAATATCCCCTGTAGGACTGCCGGGGTTTCGGCTTTAAAAATCACCGTCATCAAAATCCGTTACGGGTTCCTCGTCATGGAATTTGTAATCCAGCACTTCCTGTGCGGCTTTTACGATAGGTGCAAGCTCTTTCTCCATTTCCAGTTCCTGTGCAAGCTGTATCCCGGTTTCGTAGAGGTCCGCTTTTACTTTTGCTTTCAGATCATTTTCTTTCATGCTGAAAAGGCCGAACAGTGTAGAGCCGTATGACTTATCCGTCTCACAAAGCTCACAATACATGTTTACCAGGTGATAGCATTCCCGGTAGATGATCTGTTTCGAAAGCTCACTTTGTTCAAGGAATTCCATGATCCGGTTTTTTTCCAGTTCTTTCAGGATTTCTTTTTTGGCACGGCCTTTCCCAAACATCTTTCCGCCGGCATTCCGGTTAAATTCCATCACCATCCAAAGCCCGAGAAAAGCATCGGACCGCGTCTTCGGATCGACAGGGGATTTTTCTCTGTATCGAATATTCCAAAGCTTTTTGCGGATTTCGTTGCCCTCCGGATCCTCTCCTGCGGCGACGGACTGTTCCAGCAGTTTTTTTCTTTTAATGGGATCCTGTTCTTTATAATATGCTGCGAGCGTCGGTGTATCCATATATATCCTCCCGATACATCTATATTTTTATGCAAATCTGAATAAAAAGACCGGTGCGGCAGTGCCACACCGATCTTATCATAACACATATTCATTACCCGGTCAAAGTAATCGTTGTAGATTACATGCGGGAAACTTTGTCAAATTCGTCTGTGATCTCCTTGGCGGGTGCTTTTGTGCAAAGGCTCACAAGAACGATCACCAGGATACTGAACGGGAAGCCTACAAGGAGGGAATAGATTCCTGTAGCCGCCCCGAGAGTCTGCCCTGCGATAAGCGGAATATAATCCCACAGAATGACCATACAGCCGCCCGAAACGATACCGGCGATAGCTCCGGGAAGATTGGTTCTTCTCCAGAACAGAGACATCAGTACGATCGGCCCGAACGAAGAGCCAAGGCCCGCCCACGCGTTGGACACCAGTCCCATGATGCTGCTGTTGGGATCCCACGCAATAATAAATGCAAGCAGAGCAACAACAAGCACAGTGATACGGCTGACCATGAGGACTTTCTTTGAATCTGCCTTTTTATCGACAAACTGATGATAAAGGTCTTCCGAAACGGCCGATGCCGTGACAAGCAGCTGGGAATCCGCCGTGGACATGATAGCCGCGAGGATACCGCAGAGGAAAATACCTCCGATGAACGGAAGTGCAAAGTTCTCGGTGAACAGTCTTCTGATCATTTCGATAAAAACGCTCTCGGAAGAAGCCGCCCCTTCTGTCTCACCAAGGATAGTCGGAAGAAGGAAGCATCTGCCGACCACACCGATAAAGCAGGCTGCGCCGAGTGACAGGATATCCCAGATGATCGCGATCCAGCGGGATTTTTTCAGCTCCTTATCATCACGGATAGCCATGAAACGGACCAGGATGTGCGGCATGCCGCAGTATCCAAATCCCCATGCCAGCTGTGAAAGGATAGAAATAATGGACAGTTTGTTTCCTCCGTCCTCGAGAGGATTGAGGAACGAAGCCGCTCCGCCGGCAGCGCCGGATTCATTCAGCAGTTCGGAGATGCCTGCTCCTCCCGGAAGCATCATATAGGCAACGATCGGAACGACCAGAAGGCCGATCAGCATCAGCGTTCCCTGAATAAAGTCGGTGGTGCAGACTGCCATAAAGCCGCCCATCAATGTGTAGGCAAGAATAACAGCCGCGCCGATGGTAAGTGCCAGATGATAGTCCAGACCGAAAACGGTGTTAAACAGTTTACCGCCTGCCGCAAGCGCGGAGGCCGTATATACGAGGAAGAAGATAACGATCATGATCGAGCTGACCAGCAGCAGGATCTTCTTCTTATCACGGAAACGGTTTCCGAAGTACTCCGGCAGTGTCAGAGAATTGTTCGCGGCGATGGTGTACTTACGAAGGCGGCCCGAAATAAAGATCCAGTTAAGTACGGTACCGATAAACAGACCGACAGCGATCCAGATCTGGCCGGTACCGAAAGAGTAAACCGCGCCGGGAAGGCCCATAAGCAGCCAGCCGCTCATATCTGAAGCCTGTGCGGACAGAGCTGCGACCCAGCCGTTAAGCCCGCGTCCTCCGAGGAAATAGTCTTCAGAGTTGGATGTCTGCCGCATGTAGATGGCTCCGATAACGACCATCAGTGCCAGGTAAATGGCGAAGGCGACAAGAATGATGATGTTTGATGTGCCCAAAGTGACTCCTCCTTTTAATTAATATCGGTTTCGATCAATGAGACATAATTGTCCGAAGTCAACCGAAAACGAGAATCCTTTTACACTTTACCACATCAACGCCATACCTTGCAACATTATTTTTTCAAGTACCGGTTTTTGACATACCAAAGCATGCGTTCTTCACCGTATCTGCTCAGGATCGTCAGCAGTCCTTCCAGTTCTTTTTTGGTCTGCGGGTGAATAAACCAGAGTGCTTCTTTGCTTTTCAGGAAATAATCCAGCGGGGCCCGGTCGGTATAGGTGTCCTCCATGTAATTGCGGCTGGCACTGATCCGGTCCATGGCCATCTCGGCGACGTACTTCCTGGGCATCTTCGCCCCCATGATCACGTGCTCTTTGTCCAGCGAATAATCGACCCAGTACTCAAAGTGATGTTTGTTTCTGCCTTTATGGTGAAGCCAGGCAAGAGATACCCCCGTATCCTCTCTTTCGGCATTGTTTGGGCTTCTGGTTCCCTGATAGTATTTACATCCCACCAGAAACTCCGTGGGGGAATACTTGGAAAGATCATGCATCAGCCCCTGTCGGTAAAGTCCGACGCGAAAGCAGTAGTACATCACCATCATTTTATGGCGGGTGATGGTTTTAAAATGATGTCCGGCATTTGCGATCATAGTTCCGGTCTTCATTTCTCTGCCTCCCGGCCTTCAAGCACTACGATGGAACGGGGCGAGACCATAGCCGTACGGCAAAGCGTTTCCGTTCCTTCCTTCATACAGTTATCCCAGTCTTCTGCCGTGTCGATCACCTTTTTCCAGCAAATGTTCTGCGGAAGATTCGGAAGCGCAAATTCTCTTTGCTCCCAGTGGAAATTGTAAGCGATGTAGATAAAATCCTGCGGGACAAACTTGCGCTTTTTGTCCTCTTCCGTCCGGTCCTGAGCGTAGGCATCATAGTACATCACACCGAACATGCGGCTTGAATTGTCCTTGTTCACATACCAGGCACGCTCGCCGTGGAACGAGATGTCCGGAAATCCCAGCGCCTTGTAATCGGTACCTTTAAGCTCATGTCCGGCATGAAGGATTGGGTGAGAGGCTCTGTATGCCAGTGCGCCGCGGATAAACTCCGTAAGGCCGGCATTTCGTTTTGCCGCCTTCCAGTCCACCCAGCCTACGCTGTTGTCCTGGCACCAGGCATTGTTGTTGCCGCCCTGGCTGTTTCCGAACTCATCCCCCGCATAGATCATCGGGATACCCTGGCTCAGGAGCTCCAGCAGCACCGCATTTCTGAGCTGCTTCTCGCGGATCTTTTTAACGGCAGCTTTCCTTGTCGGCCCTTCCACCCCGCAGTTCCAGGAATAGTTATAGCTGCAGCCGTCCTGATTTCCCTGGCCGTTATCGTCGTTGTGTCTGTAATTGTAGCTCACCAGGTCAGTCAGCGTAAAACCGTCCTGGCTGGTCATATAATTCAC
Organism: uncultured Lachnospiraceae bacterium; assembly: GCA_902803215.1. GTDB lineage: Bacteria > Bacillota > Clostridia > Lachnospirales > Lachnospiraceae > Blautia_A. Next base: position 5,773 of record CADCPK010000015.1, on the reverse strand, counting down.
CGTTCCGCAAAAATCGGAGTTTTTCTTCAAATGATACATAGCGCCGTCGACCATGTCTTCATCGCTCTTCATGAACCTGCGCATGGTCTCCTGGAATCCGCTGTTGTACTCGCTGAAAACACGGTTTTTCGGGGCTTTTCCGTGATACATGGACGGGAAGTCATAGCTCGGGACAAAAAGCTTTGTCTCGGAAAGGAGGCCGTCTGTCAGCGCGACATTTGCCGGCAGGCCTTCTCCCTGAATATGGAATCCGTCCACGTGGTAATAGAGTTTCCAGAACTCCAGTGCGCGTACAGCGGCGACTGTGCTGACCGTTCCCGGGAAATAGAATTCGAGAATACACTCCATGCCCTCTTTGTGCAGAGCTTTTACCAGATCGCGCATCTCGTTCTCGGGATGGGAAGACACACAGTAAGAACGCTTCGGTGCGTAGTAGAAGCCCGGGATATAACCCCAGTAATTAACTTTTCCCGACTCCTTTTTCTCCGAAACCATTCCTGTCATATTCTTTTTTATCGCCGTTGTCTCGGCAAAATCATAGACCGGCATCAGTTCCACCGCGTTTACGCCCAGTTCTTTCAGGTAGGGGATCATCTCGATCAGTCCGGCAAATGTGCCTTTCTTTTTTACTCTGGAGCCGGCCAACCTGGTAAAACCGCGGACATGGAGCTTATAGATCACCATGTCCTCAAGGGGAATCCGCGGGCTTACGGTTCCTTCCCAGTCGTAATCCTGCGCGGGAAGAAGGCCGCACCTTACCACATGCGGATCATCGGGGTAGGGCTCGCCGAATTTGCCGCGGCCGAATATCGCATGTGCAAAGGGATCCTGCACAACTTCACCGTTTACCAGAAAATTATATTCGTATTTGTCGATATCCTTTCCGTTAAGACAGAGTGAGCGTACTTTTCCGATACGGTCCTCCTCTGCAAAAGGGATCTCCTTCACAGGCTTTGCGGAACCGCCTTTGTACAGCAGCAAAGAAACATCCGCATCTTCGGGAGCCTCAACCGTAAAGCTGTACCCGCTCCACATGGGGTAAGCTCCCGGAATCAAAAAACAACCTGTCTCCTTGATCAGTTTACTTCTGTTTTCTGCCATGGTTGTATCATCAACTCCTCTCATTCAGCTTTATCATTTAATCTCCAGTTCGACCGGGCAGTGGTCGGATCCCATGATCTCGCTGTGGATCTTTGCTCCGGCCAGGCGGTTCTCCAGTGAAGCGGATGTGATAAAGTAGTCTATACGCCATCCTGCATTTTTCTCACGGGCTTTAAAGCGATATGACCACCAGGAATAAGCTCCCTCAAGGTCAGGGTAAAAGTATCTGAAGGTATCGATAAAGCCGGCTTCAAGCAGCCTGTCAAAGCAGGCTCTCTCTTCATCGGTAAATCCGGGGTTCTTTCGATTGGTCTTCGGGTTTTTGAGGTCGATCTCTTTATGTGCCACATTCATATCGCCGCAGCAGATGACCGGCTTCTTTTCCTGCAGTTTCAAAAGATAAGCAAGAAAATCCGCCTCCCACTTCATTCTGTAATCGAGCCTTTTAAGGCCATCCTGCGAATTCGGTGTGTAGACGGTAACAAAAAAGAAATCTTCAAACTCCAGAGTGATCACGCGGCCTTCCCGGTCATGTTCTTCTATGCCAAGCCCGTAAAGGACGGTTTCGGGCTCTTTTCGGGTAAATACAGCCGTGCCGGAATAGCCCTTTCTCTGTGCATAATTCCAGTACTGGTGATATCCGGGCAGGTCGATCGAGAACTGACTCTTCTGGCATTTTGTCTCCTGAAGGCAGAAAACATCCGCATCGAGCAGCTTAAAGGACTCCTCAAAGCCTTTTTCACTGCAGGCACGTATTCCATTGACATTCCATGATATGAATTTCATCTGTTCCCCCTTATCTTCTTATCATCTTTTATCATTATAACGATTTGCAGATATTACCGCAAGAGGAAACCCGGATTGTCAATATTTATTTGCGCAGTTATATGCTTCACTTTTTTTGGCCGAATCGCGCAGCAAGTGCGCAATTCGGCTGTGAATGTTAACTTTGTGCAGCCGCGGAATGCAGATTTATGACAGGCCGCTTGCATTTATCCCGGTCCTTTGGTAGAATGTCACCATGTTCCCAGGCAAAACATTTTTTCGATCATGAAAGGCAGTGATATTCCTATGAATGATGAATTCAACAATAATCAGGGCTGCGATCCGGCTGACTGCGCCTCTTGCGACGGCTGCGGCGGCGGCATTGCCGGCTATCCCGGAACCATAAAGCTTACCCTCGACGACGACACCGAGATGGAGTGTACGGTCCTCACGATCTTCCCCGCAGGAGACAAACAGTACATCGCACTCCTTCCCGCAGATGTCGATGACGAGGATATGGAGAGCGAAGTGTACATCTACTCCTTCGCCCTTACGCCCGAAGGCGATCCGCTTCTCGGGAACATTGAGGATGACGACGAGTATGAGCTGGCGTCGCAGGCTTTTGATACTATTCTGGAGAATGCACGGACGGTTGCGGAGGCGGATCCGGAATAAAAGACAGGGGACGGTTCTCTGTCTTCATCTCGGAAAAAGATACGAGTACGATAGCATTCTTTTGAGATGAAGACAGAGAACCGTCCCCTGTCTTTTGTTTCTTTTTCAGTTTTTCCCCGTAGACCCAAATCCGCCTTCGCCGCGGTCAGTCTCCTGCAGCTCTTCGCTGACTTCAAACTCAGCGCCGAGGAACGGAATGATCACCAGCTGAGCGATCCGCTCCCCGGGTGTCACCGTCCTCACAGCCTGCGTATCATTGTGCAGCGCCACCATAACGGGCCCCCTGTAGTCGCTGTCGACCACGCCTACACAGTTCGCGGGCCTCAGGCCCTCTTTTGCGGCAAGGCCGCTGCGGGCAAAGATGCCGCCGAAATACCCTTCGGGGATCTCCATGGACAGCCCCGTAGGGATCATCGAAGTCCCGTGCGGCGCGATCTCCTGCGGCTCGGCAATATCAGCCCTTAAATCGTATCCGGCCGCAAAGCTGCTGCCTCTTTCCGGCAGAGCAGCCGTAGCTGACAGTTTTTTCACTTTGATCTTCATACAGCCGGCCCCCTCAATCATCATTATGCAGGACTACCGTTCCCCTCTTCAGGGAGGCCTGCACGTCGATCACCCTCTGGTTGGAAGAGCCCTTCCAGGGGAGATTCACGTCTTTCAGAGCTGCGACAAACTCTCCGTCTACCAGCACATCCGTATATTTCAGGATCTCCATCCGGCAGATGTCTTCCCATTGATATCCGGTATACACCCAGATGGTCTTATCGGGATATTTTTCTCTGATCTCACGCGCAAGGGCGGTTACTTCCGCCGCATTTGCGTGATGAAGCGGGTCCCCTCCGGAGAAGGTGATCCCGCTTACATAATCCTGCTCAAGCTCATCGAAGATTTCCTGTTTCTCGGCATCCGTAAAAGGAACTCCCCCTTCCGGATCCCACGTCACAGGGTTCTGGCACTCCGGACAGTGATGGGAGCATCCCGCAACCCAAAGTACCACCCGAAGGCCGTCTCCGTTAAGCATATCGTCTTTTGTAATATTATGATATCTCATCACAGCACACTTTTTTCAAACGTGCCTCAGGCTTCCTTCGGCACATCCTTGATGCTGAAGCTCATTCTTCCCATCTTGTCCTTGCCGAGGCAAACTACTTTGACTTTGTCACCGAGAGTAAGGACATCTTCAACCCGGTTGATCCTCTCACGGCAGATCTTGGAGATATGAACCATACCTTCTTTGCCCGGTGCGAACTCAACAAACGCGCCGAACTCTTTGATGCTGACAACGCGTCCCGTGAAGATCTGTCCCGCTTCGAAATCGGTAACAATGATCTCGATCATCCTGCGGGCTTCTTCCATGCTCTTTGCATCTACGCCGCAGATCGAAACAGCGCCGTCATCGTTGATGTCGATCTTAACGCCGGTTCTCTCGATGATCGTGTTGATCGTCTTGCCTCTCTGGCCGACGACATCGCCGATCTTCTGCGGATCGATCTGGATCTGAATGATCTTCGGTGCATACGGTCCGACCTCGGGTCTCGGAGCGGCGATACATTTCTCCATGACTTCTGTGAGAATGTACTCTCTCGCTTCTTTTGTTCTGCGGATCGCCTCTTCGACGATTGGTCTTGTCAGGCCATGGATCTTGATATCCATCTGGATGGCAGTGATACCATCGTGGGTACCTGCAACCTTAAAGTCCATATCGCCAAAGAAGTCCTCAAGGCCCTGAATATCGGTAAGAACGATATAATCGTCATCGGTCTCTCCGGTCACCAGACCGCAGGAGATACCTGCAACAGGTTTTTTGATCGGTACGCCGGCAGCCATGAGGGACATGGTGGAGGCGCAGATACTTGCCTGAGAAGTGGAGCCGTTGGATTCGAACGTCTCGGAAACGGTACGGATCGCGTACGGGAACTCTTCCTCGGTCGGAAGTACCGGAACAAGAGCACGCTCAGCAAGAGCGCCATGGCCGATCTCGCGGCGTCCCGGTCCTCTGGACGGTTTTGTCTCGCCTACGGAGTAGGACGGGAAGTTGTAATGGTGCATGTATCTCTTGGAAGTCTCGAACTCGTCAAGACCGTCAAGTCTCTGTGCGTCTGCCAGAGGTGCCAGTGTAGTGACGGTGCAGATCTGGGTCTGTCCACGTGTAAACATGGCGGAACCATGCACTCTGGGGATGATATCCACTTCTGCTGCCAGCGGGCGGATCTGTTTGATCTCACGGCCGTCCGGACGTTTGTGATCCTTGAGGATCATCTTGCGGACCGTCTTCTTCTGATACTGATACACAGCCTCGCCGAGAACGGCAAGCCATTCCTCGTTATCCGCAAAGGCCTCTTTCAGCTTTTCGGTCACCTGACGGATGTTCTCTTCACGTACCTGCTTCTCATCGGAGAATACGGCTTTTTCCATCTCTTCGGGCGGAACGATCTCTTTTATCGCCGCAAAAAGCTCTTCGGGAACCGCACAGGATTCATAGGTGTGTTTTTCTTTGCCGCACTCTGCAACGATACCATCGATAAAACGGATGATATCCTGGTTGACTTCATGAGCAAAGTAGATCGCCTCGATCATCTTGTCCTCGGGGATTTCGTTTGCACCGGCTTCGATCATGATCACTTTTTCTCTGGTGGAAGCAACGGTGAGCGCCAGATCGGAGACATCCTTCTGCGCCAGAGTCGGATTGATGATGAATTCGCCGTCGATCATGCCTACCTGCGTAGTCGCACACGGGCCGTCGAAGGGAATGTCAGAAATACATGTCGCAATAGCGGAACCCAGCATTGCGGGGATCTCGGGATTGCAGTCGGGGTCGACAGACATGACCATGTTTACCAGCGTAACGTCGTTTCTGTAGTCCTTGGGGAACAGCGGACGCATCGGTCTGTCAATGACACGGGAGGTGCGGATGGCATGCTCGCTTGCCTTGCCTTCCCTCTTGTTAAAACCACCCGGGATCTTGCCGACAGCATACATCTTCTCTTCATATTCCACGCTGAGCGGGAAGAAGTCGATGCCTTCTCTCGGCTCTTTGGAAGCAGTCGCCGTAGATAATACCGTTGTATCACCATAATGCATGAGGGCAGCGCCGTTAGCCTGTGCGGCAACGCGGCCTACGTCAACGGTAAGAGTCCGGCCTGCAAGTTCCATTGAATAACTCTTATACATTTTTCTCTCCTCGTAAAAAACAGGGGCGGGTTATACCCGCCCCATACGGTTTGCAATTATT
>CADCPK010000014.1 GCA_902803215.1 uncultured Lachnospiraceae bacterium | reverse complement strand
TCTGTTACGGATCTTTTTAAAAATGGAATGCTCTGTACAGGAAAGTCACCATCTGACCACGTGTACAGGTATCATCCGGAGCTGTTTTTTGCAAGCCCTTTTTGCAGAAAAATGCAAACCAAAATGTAGGTTGTTGCAAAATGATTTTGTAGGTTGTTGCATCTACATTTTGTAGGTGATTGCAACGGCTTATGCTGGCCGGTAACGACCAGCACATCCATTGCTGGCATACGATTAACGAGTCACATAATTGTGCTTTACTCTTCTAATCAATTCTCTTGAAGGATCCCACTTACAAGGCTCCATAAACCTGGATATATTCGTGAATCATCTCCTCCAATTCATCGTTTAATTTACGAGCTTCCTGATAGTCTTCCAGAAGGGTGTCATAGGCTTCTTCCAAAGACATAGCGTCTTCATCCATCTGCTCGCTTTCATTAAGACGATTAAAACGAGATTCAATTTCGTTCAAAGGGTTACTTTTCGTCATGATTTCCAACCTCCCGTGTATTGATCCTGCCCCACGCCTCATTGATACTGGATTCTCTAAGGCGGTTGTTCCCGCCAGGGAACAGGATGAGTTCCACATGATGTGTCAGTCGCCCGATTAGAGCTGTGGTCATTCGTTCATCGTATAGAACATTCACCCACTGAGAGAATTCCAGATTCGTGTTGAGAATTACTGATTTCCGTTCGTGTATCTCCGATAAGTAATCAAAAAGCAGTTGTGCTCCGGTACGATCGTATGGGACATATCCGAATTCATCCAAAATTAATATCTGAGCCTTTTCCAGTTTCTTTTTTAGAGCGGCAAGGTTTCCCTTTAATTTGCTCTCCGAAAAGAGATTGATCAGGCCTGCCGTGCGATAGAACTTCACCGGGATATCGGAATTGCATGCCGCAATCCCAATCAATATGGACAGCATGGTTTTGCCAGTCCCCGTGCCGCCGTACAGAATAATGTTTTTGCCCTTTTGATAGAATTCCAGATTCATCAGAGAATCAAAAGTAATTCCTGAAGGGAAATCAATTTCATCTGTGCGAAACTGACTGCGTTCGTACAGTCTGGGAAAACCTGCTGAGTTCAGGAGTTTGGTAATACGCCGTTCTTTTCGGTATGAGACTTCATTTCTCAAAAGATGATAAAGATATTCCTGATTGGTTTCTCCTTCCTGGGTCATGGCCCTTTCTGCAAGGTTAGAGGAGAGTTTCAGTTGCTTACAGCATAATGCGATTAACTCCTTAAGTTCGGGCATCGGAAGATCCTCCCTTCTTGAGGATGGCATCCAGAGCTGTAAGATCTGTTGAGAACAGGCTCTTCTCCATCTCAGGGATTGTATCTGCTGACTTCAACGGTGGCAACGGTGGGACATCCATATATATGCGTCGGTAGAGGTTCAGCAGACTATCCGGGTCGGAGGCTTTGTGCGAAATGGCTGTATTCACTGTATTTACTGCACTTTCAAAGCCACTGCTTTCCGTAAGTTCGGCCAGAATCTTAAGGATTTTCCCTCGATCCTTGCTTTCGCTACTATCCATGTAGATTTGCATGGGTTCCGGCAACATCGAGTAGATTCCACTATTTTTCAGGGAGCGTGGCTTACGGGCAATGTAGCGCAGATAAGGAATCCAGTCCATACTTTCATATTCTTCACCATACAATCGTCGATGCCGGACCACTTCATGAAGGTCACTGTCCATAACGATTACTTCGGAAGATGTAATATGAAGACGAACCGTTTCTTCACAAAAGTCAGGGGAAGACGAATAACGGTGTTTCCCTTTATCCAGAGTAAACTTTCCATACTTATTCGTTCTGGCGGTTGTATAGAGAGATGTATCGAATGGCACAGAGGGGAGCGGAAGAAGCGCAGCTTTATCCTTCTGAAAGAGTTCAGAAATGAAACGATCGTCATCATCATTGTAATGCTCCCTCTCCATATCCTTATCACAGGCAATCAGGAGATCCTGATTTTTTGCAGGCAGGGCGTCGAATTGGGGAATCGGAACAAGTTCATTGCGTCGAAGATAACCGACTTTATTCTCTACGTTTCCTTTTTCCCAGCCGGCATCAGGATTCATGAATACCGGCTTGAATCGATAGTGTTCATAGAAACGTTGAAACCGTTCGGTTACTTCCCGCCCTCCGCCTTTGACGATCTCAGTGACAATCGTTCTGGTATTATCAAACCAGATTTCCGTAGGAACGCCGCCCATGTATTCAAACATGGCAACCAGTCCCTCAAGAAGACACTCCATGTTTTCACCATAGTTCAGCTGAAGATATCCACCATTACTGAATGGAAAGCTGAGAACGAGATATTTTGCTTCATGATGTAGTTTCCCGTTCTCATAAAAATCAGCAGTACCGAAATCAGCCTGTGCTTCTCCGGGATAATGGATAAGAGGGAGATGTCCTTCCTTCTTTTTCAGACGGAGCTCCTTCTTTTTTTCGGCAACATAGGTAGCTGTAAGGCGATACGAGCAATCATAGTCTTCTGTCTCTTCCTTAAGACGTCTGTGGACCCTTTTGGCAGTATGGCGCTGTTTACGAGGAGCTTTCTTATCCTCTATGAGCCATTTGTCGATGATTGGCTTGAACGGATCAAGCTTCGAGGAATGCTCTTCTTTATTCGGGCTTGGTGGATTCTCATTAAAGTCCTCCATATCTACGTATTTGCGGACGGTACGCCAATCAAGTTTTTCAATGCTGGCGATTTCAGTTAAAGACTTGTCTTGCCCATAGTACAAGTCTCTGATACGATGGATCTGATCCATTGAAGTCATACTCCCTTCCTCCTTGTAGCATAAAAAAAGTAACAACACTACAAGGATAATGAAATGTCAGTATGTCGGCAATGGATCATTTACTATCCACCCTGGAAGCAGCTGTATCAACAGGAAGTGCTCTTTCCAGGATAGATAATCATGAAGGTTTGCAAGGATATACAAAATGTAGTTGCAAGAACCTACATTTCAGCTTTGCAATCACCTACATTTTTTGTCTGCAACTTTCTACATTTTTATTCTACAACAAACAATCCGGAGCAAAGGTCTTTTCCGTAACACCCAGTGTGATCTTCTTTTCAACCGCCCAGTCGACTGCTCCTGCATAATAGAAATCCGCACGTACATCTGAGAATTTTTCCTGTTTGGCTGCAGTCGGCTCATCGGCGTATCTCCAAAGGAAAGTTACGATATGTGCTCTCGTACAGGTAGCATCCGGGTCAAAGAGTTCCTCCGTGACTCCCTTCGTAATACCCTCAGCCTTTGCCCATGCAACAGCTTTCGCATAATACTCGTCTTCAGATACATCTTTAAAACCGCTGGACGTTCCGACATCTGGCTGACCGGCAACACGCCAGAGGAAAGTGACTACCTGTGCCCGGGTACACCCGATAAAAGGCTCGAAGGTCGTATCTGTCGTACCTTT
>CADCPK010000013.1 GCA_902803215.1 uncultured Lachnospiraceae bacterium | reverse complement strand
TGGCCGCATGTGCGGTTCGTGCCGGGGCAGACATCGAGCAGGTGAGAGCGATACTGGCGTGCGGTACCACCGATGAAGCGATCGTCATAATGAAAGAGGCCGGCATTCTGGAAGATTCCATGAAACAGATGCTGGATAAAATACAGTTTTATCTGGACCACAGGGCGAAAGGGCGGATATGCACGGGAGCGGTGGTCTTTTCCAACATGCATGGTTACCTGGGATGCACGGATACGGCAGCCCGACTGATCGAAAAAATTCAGGCCTTGTCGAACGGCCGATGAGATAACAGAAGGGAAGAGAACGAATGGTACATTTTGTAGGAGCAGGTCCCGGAGCACCGGATCTTATTACTCTCAGAGGAAAAAATCTGCTGGAAGAGGCGGATGTGATCATCTATGCGGGCTCGCTTGTGAATCCGAAGCTGCTGGAATATTCCAAAGATATATGCACGATCTACAACAGTGCGCGCATGACGCTGGAAGATGTGATCAAGGTGATCGTAAAGGCCGAGGCGGCGGGAAAGACCACCGTGCGGCTGCACACCGGCGATCCCTGTCTTTACGGCGCGGTGCGTGAGCAGATGGATATCCTTGAGGAGAAAGGCATTCCGTATGATTATACCCCGGGAGTAAGCTCTTTCTGCGGTGCTGCCGCGGCGCTTAACATGGAATACACATTGCCCGGCGTATCGCAGAGCGTGATCATCACGCGGGCGGAAGGCAGAACAGCCGTTCCCGAAAAAGAGAGCATCCGTGCCCTGGCAGCTCATCAGTCTACCATGGTCTTTTTTCTGAGCGCCGGACTGCTCGATGAACTGACGAAGGGACTTCTTGAGGGCGGCTATTCCGAGGAAACGCCTGCGGCGATCGTCTACAGGGCTACCTGGCCGGACGAGAAGGTTCTGCGGTGCACAGTAGGGTCACTTGCAGAGGTTGCCGGTCAGAATGAGATAACCAAAACGGCTCTCATCATTGTGGGGGAGGCAGTCAGGCAAGGAGAGTATGAACGAAGCAAACTTTACGACCCTGCATTTTCAACCGGATGGCGAAGTGTTTCGGACAGGAAAGAACAGGACCTTGTATGAAGAAAAATGAAAAAAAGATCGCTATCATCGGATTCAGCACAAACGGACTTACGGTCGGACGTATGCTGAAAGCCGGACTGGAAGCAAACGGTTATGAAGTAAGGCTGGACGGAAAGAGCAAATACATAAGCGGTTCTCTCACCGAAAGCCACAAGGAATGGACGGAGAGCAGGTTTGAAGACAGCGATGCCCTGATCTTTGTGGGTGCCTGTGGGATAGCGGTACGAAGCATAGCACCATATTTAAAAAGCAAGAAGGAAGATCCGGCAGTCCTTGTTGTGGACGAGTGCGGAAAGGCGGTCATCCCGATCCTCAGCGGACATTTCGGAGGAGCCAATGAGCTGGCAGAAGAGGCGGCGCAGATACTGGGTGCGCAGCCTGTTATTACCACGGCCACCGATCTTCACAGCAGGTTTGCGGTAGATACTTTTGCCAAAAAGAACAAATGCACGCTCTATCCGGCATGGGCAGCGAAGGAAGTTTCCGCTGCATTGCTTGCGGGAGAACCTGTCGGATTTTACAGTGAATTTGAGATAGAGGGAGATTTCCCCGAAGGCCTCATCCGTGTAGTGATGAACGATTCGGGAACATTTATCCCCGAGGACAGAGGAAGGACAATGCCCGCGATCGGAATCGTGGTGACGGTCAGATCTCACGTGACTCCCTTCCGCGTCACGGCGCGTGTTATCCCCGAAGCAGTCTGGCTGGGTGTCGGTTGCCGCAGAGGAAAGGAAGCCGACGCGATCAAGACATTTCTGGGTTTTTATGCGACAGAGCACCGCATCGACCTCAGATCGGTCAAGGGAATTGCCAGTATCGACAGAAAAAAAGACGAGCCCGGGCTTATCGGCGCCGCAGAGCTTCGACAGCTCGAATTCGAGACATTCACGGCTGCCGAGCTGGCTTCGGCAAAAGGGGAGTTTTCTCCTTCACTTTTTGTGGCAAGGAATATGGGCGTGGACAATGTGTGTGAACGAAGCGCGGTTGTTGCGTCACACGGCGGAAAGCTGCTGGCAGGGAAAAAGGCCGAATACGGCATTACCTGTGCTGCGGCGGTCGAGAATAAGATCCTTAAATTCAACTATTGATATCAGCGATCAGTGTGATTGATGACAACGCAGCAGTGAATGCAAAATAGTATAAGCGCTTCCTGTTCGGGAGGTAACTATATGAATAAGATTTATATTGTCGGCATCGGGCCCGGAGAATACGGGCAGATGACGGCCAAAGCGGTAAAGGCGTTGGCAGAGAGCGATGTGATCGCCGGATATACGGTCTATGTGGACCTTGTGCAGGAATTCTTCCCTGAGAAGAAGTTTATCACTACACCGATGCGCCGGGAGAGGGAGCGCTGCGTGATGGCTTTTCAGGAGGCTTCCAAAGGTCTTACGGTAGCCATGGTGTGCAGCGGCGACGCAGGTGTGTACGGCATGGCGGGGCTGATCTTTGAACTGAGCCCGGAATTTCCCGACACGCAGATCGAGGTGGTGCCGGGCGTCACATCGGCTCTTTCAGGCGCGGCGCTCCTGGGCGCTCCGCTGGGGCACGACTTCTGCGTGATCAGCCTGAGCGATCTGCTGACACCGTGGGAACTGATCGAAAAGAGGCTTCTGGCGGCGGCAGAGGCGGATTTTGCCATCTGTCTGTACAACCCGGCGAGCAAAAAGAGAAAGGACTATCTGAAAAAGGCCTGCGAGCTTATCCTGCGGTACCGTTCACCGGAGACGGTGTGCGGTTATGTGCGGAATATCGGAAGAGAAGGACAGGAGATGGGGCTCCTTACGCTTGAACAGCTGAGGGAATTTGATGCGGATATGTTCACGACCGTGTTTATCGGCAACTCGCAGACTGTACGCATCGGAGAGCGGATGGTAACGCCGCGAGGATATGTATGAACGTTGCGATCCTGTTTGGCAGGATGACCGGAATTACAATGCCCGGAGTCTGTTTTGAACGAACTGAACATATTTGCGGGGACGACCGGGAATGTTAACGCCAAGAGGTAATATATATGTATGAACTGATCATGTTTGCGGGAACGACCGAAGGTTATGAACTCAGCCGCTTTGCCTCGGAGCAGGGGATACACACCTGTGTCTGTGTAGCTACGGAGTACGGAAGGAAGTCCCTGACAGAAAACGAATTCCTGCATCTTTCAGACGGCCGCATGGATGCTGCCGCGATGCGGGAATTTTTACGTACGGAGACGCCGAAGATGGTGATCGACGCCACACATCCTTATGCGGATAAGGTTACGTTGAATATTCGAGAGGCGATAGAGGGGCTGCCCGAGGAACAACGGCCGAAATATTGTCGTGTCTTAAGAAAGAGAACCGAGAGCGATGATACGGTAAGTACAGCTTATGGGAAAGAAAACGAATCGGTCTCCGGCGCAGCTTACGTAAAGAATATGGATGCAGCCGCAAATGCGGTATATGTAAAAGATGCAGATTCGGCTGCTTCATTTTTAAGAGATACAGCAGGGAATATTCTCCTTACCACAGGCAGCAAGGAGCTGCCTTCTTTTACAGAACAAGAAGAATTGCGAGGGCGACTTATTGCCAGAGTCCTGCCATTGCCCGGGCCGTTACAGATCTGTATCGAGGCCGGGATCGAAGCAAAGCATATAGTAGCGATGCAGGGCCCGTTTTCGCAGGAGATGAATGAGGCAATCCTGCGGCAGTATGACTGCAAATATATGGTGACGAAGGAATCGGGCGCCGTGGGAGGATTTGCGGAGAAGCTGGAGGCTGCCTGTGCCTGCGGTGTCACGTCCGTGGTAATCGGGCGGCCTTTCGAGGAAGAAGGGATTTCGGAGGCGGAGTGCCGAAGAGAGATCATTTCTCAATTTGGGCTGAATCCGGAACCCGAGGTTTCGATCATCGGAATCGGCCCCGGAAACAAAGAGCTGCTCACAGAGGAGGCAAGGCGTGAACTGTCACGCTCGGATCTTCTGATCGGGGCCAAAAGGATCGTCGAATCGGTACGTGAGAGGCAGGATGCGGTGTACGAGTACGATGCAGAGCGGATCTTTGGCTATATAAAAGAGCACAATGAGTACCGCAGGATCGCTGTCGTCATGTCGGGTGACACCGGATTTTACAGCGGGGCCAAAAGACTGATGGGGATGCCGGGAATTAAGGCGCGTGTTTTATGCGGGATTTCTTCTTTGAATTATTTTATGTCCAAAATCTGCGAATCGTGGGACGATGCGGTGCTGCTCAGCAGTCACGGGAGAGAGACCGACCTTGTTTCCGCTGCGGCGCATAATCATAAGGTGTTTTCCATACTGGGGAAAAGTGACGATGTATCTGCGCTGGCAGCGCGACTCACGGAGTATGGCTTCGGCGATGTCTCGATGACGGTAGGCGAGAATCTGTCTTACAAGAACGAGAAGATATTTACCGAAAAAGCCTGTCGGTTGACAGATTATGTGGGTGAAGCACTGAGCGTTGTTCTCATTGTAAACGATGCGCCTTCTGTTCTTCCCGCCGTACATGGCATTCCCGACGCAGGCTTTACCCGCGGCGATGTACCGATGACGAAGGAAGAAGTGCGCACGATATCGCTGGCAAAGCTTGGCCTGATGAAGGATTCCATATGTTACGACGTCGGTGCCGGGACCGGATCGGTATCTGTCGAGATGGCTCTCCGGGCCGAAAACGGCCGAGTCTATGCCATAGAGAAAAAGACGGAGGCTCTGGAACTGCTCGAGAAGAATGCCGGAAAATTCCGGTGCGGAAATCTGCTTGTTGTTCCCGGTGAAGCCCCCGATGCGCTTTTTGATCTCCCTGCGCCGACACATGCGTTTGTGGGAGGAAGCGCGGGAAAGCTGACCGGAATTCTGGAAACACTGATACAGAAGAATCCGGCAGTGCGTATTGTGATCAACTGTATTACTTTGGAAACGTTAAACGAAGCGCTGACGGCCCTTCGCACCTTATGTGAGGATGAGCCCGAGGTAGTGCAGGTGAACGTCTCACGGGCGAGAAAAGTGGGACATTCTCATATGATGATGGGAGAGAATCCGATCTATATTATTACACGTAAAGGAGATGTACGGCCATGAAGCTGCCCCGGGTCATGCTTGCCGGAGTAAAAAGCGGAAGCGGAAAGACAACGATCACCACGGGCCTTCTTGCGCTTCTCAAGGAGCGGGGGCTGAATGTACAGGCGTTCAAGTGCGGGCCGGATTATATCGATCCGATGTTTCATTCAAATGTGATCGGGGTGCCATCCGTCAATCTGGATACGTTCTTTTTGGAGCCTGACGGTGTGAGGACCGTGTTCTCGCGGCATGCTTCGGGCAGTGATATTTCGGTTATCGAAGGCGTGATGGGGTACTATGACGGACTGGGAGGGTATACCACACGTGCATCTTCTTACGAACTGGCGACGGTGACAGATACACCGGTCATTTTGATCGTGGACGGGCGGGGTATGAGTACTTCTGCTGTGGCAATCATTAAAGGATTTCTCGATTATCGACCGGATGATCATGTTGCCGGAGTTATCTTCAACCGCATCTCGCCGATGCTTTATCCACGGCTTAAAATGCTCACAGAGCAGGAGCTACGCATCAGGTGTCTGGGGTATGTTTCGGAAAATGAATGTATGCGCTTTGAAAGCAGACATCTTGGACTTATGATGCCGGAGGAGATCAAAGACCTGAAAGGCAGGATTTCGCGTATAGCCGGAGCTTTGAGCGAGACACTCGATGTTGAAGGAATACTCGAAATTGCAGAAGGTGCGGCGGATATCAGTTCGGAAACAGCAGAAAATGAAGGGGCTGTGGATTCTCTTTCGCAGGGAAAACTGCATGCATCATTCGCTGCGAATAAACTGCACGTTTCACAGGAATATTGCGGGAATAAGATCAGAATTGCCCTTGCCAAGGACGAAGCATTCTGTTTTATCTATGAGGACAATTTAAATCTTTTGCGATTCATAGGTGCAGAAATCGTCACATTCTCTCCGCTGCATGATGCGGTTCTGCCCGATAGTGTACAGGGACTTCTTCTTTACGGAGGTTATCCCGAACTGTACGCAGAGCAATTATCCGCTAATAAAAGCATGCGCAATTCTATTCTGGATGCGTTAAGGGCAGGTCTACCCTGCATGGCTGAATGCGGTGGCTTTATGTATCTGCATGAGTATATGGAAGGGGAAGACGGCTGTACTTGTCCAATGGTTGGAGCAATTGCCGGAAAAGCATTCAAAACAGAGAAACTTCAGCGGTTTGGATATAAAACACTAAGGACAGAAGGAATGAAAATCTTCGGGGCGAAGATATCATGCAATACCAACGTGCACGAGTTTCATTACTACGATTCGGAGAATCCGGGAGATTGTATTACTGCTGAGAAACCGGTTGGCGGTATGCAGCATCAGTGTATGCATGTTAGTGACACATTGCTGGCAGGTTTTCCGCATCTATACTACTGCGGAGCTCCGGAGATTGCAGAGGCCTTTATGAATAAATGCAGGGGGTACGTATGTTGAGATATCGTGCGGCTGTCATGCTAGGTGCATTTGTTCTCGATTTTCTTATGGGAGATCCGGCATGGCTGCCTCATCCTGTTGTCATGATGGGAAAACTGATCAGTTTTCTCGAGAATAAACTGAGAAAATCGTTCCCAAAGACCGACCGAGGGGAGCGAATCGCCGGTACGATCCTTGTGCTGATCGTATGCGTGTTATGTTTTTGTGTGCCTTTCTTAGTAATATGGTTTGCGTATCGGACGTATCCTTATATCGGCGTTGCTTTCGAGATATTCTTCTGCGGACAGCTGCTGGCGGCACGATCGCTGCGGTCGGAGAGCATGAAAGTTTACGAGAAGCTGAAAAACGGAACACTTGACGAAGCCAGATATGCAGTCTCGATGATCGTCGGCAGGGATACCGGAAATCTGAGCCGTGAAGGTGTAACCCGTGCGGCTGTGGAGACAGTGGCCGAAAACACATCGGATGGCGTGATCGCGCCGATGTTCTACATGGCCCTTGGCGGGGCGCCCCTCATGTTTCTCTATAAGGCGATCAACACGATGGACTCCATGCTGGGATACAAAAATGAACGTTATCTTTGGTTCGGACGATGCGCGGCAAAGCTGGACGATGCCGCGAATTATGTGCCTGCGAGGCTCTCTGCGCTTTTGATGATTGCTGCTTCAACTGCCGGGTTTGATCCGGCAAACGCTTTTCGTATATATAAACGGGACAGGCGAAAACACGCAAGTCCCAATTCCGCCCAGACCGAATCCGTGATGGCGGGAGCGCTGCATATACAGCTGGCGGGCGACGCAAGCTATTTCGGGAAGATATACAAAAAGCCCTTTATCGGGAACCCTGATCGTGAGGTTGAGGACGAGGATATTCCGCGTGCGTGCCGGCTGATGTATTTTACGTCGATTATTGGACTTGCTGTTTTTGCAGGAATTTCGTATATTTTTAAAGTCTTCCGGATGATATAGAAGAGTATGGAGGGATTAGATGAAACATCTTCACGGAGGCGATATCTACAGGAATCCGGGATGTATTGATTTCTCGGCGAGTGT
>CADCPK010000012.1 GCA_902803215.1 uncultured Lachnospiraceae bacterium | reverse complement strand
GAGATCACTTCGCGCCGCCAGTACAAGATACGCGGCGGCCGCATGATCTATGAGCTGGAGAGCGATATCAAGATCGATGACGAAGTTCTCATGCAGGAGCTGGGTTCCGCAGGGCAGGACAAGCTGCGACACATCGTGAGGACGATCCAGAAAGAACAGAACGCGATCATCCGCAACACCACTGACCGGATCATGGTGATCCAGGGAGCGGCGGGCAGCGGAAAAACCTCGATCGCGCTGCACCGCATCGCTTATCTTCTCTACCACGACCGCGGAAATCTGAAGTCCTCAAACATTCTGATCCTTTCCCCCAACGGTATCTTCGCGGATTACATCTCGCAGATCCTGCCGGAGCTCGGAGAAGAAAATATCCGCGAGCTGACCTTCGACCTTTACGCGTATAAGCAGCTCAAGGATATCGTGAACGACTGCGAGGACCGATATGATCTGCTGGAGCAGCGGCTCGCGGGAATCGAGAGCATGAACCCTCTGTTTGAATATAAGCAGTCCCGGGAATTCGCGGATCTTCTCGAATCTTATATTCTCACGCTGGAGGACGAGCTGATGAACTTCCACGATGTGAAGTATCGCGGAAGTACGATTACGGATTCGGAGATCATCGATCTTTTCTACTATCGTTTTACCGAGGCGCCTCTGCTCTCGAGGATGCAGGAGATCGCCGATTACTATATCGACCAGATCGAGACGCTGAGGCAGAAGGATCTGGAGCCTGAGGAGAAGGATCTGCTCCGGCAGGAATTCCTTTCCATGTACGAGACCATGGATTATTATGAGATCTACCGGCGTTTTCTGGACTTCGCGGGGCTTCCCGTGCTGCCCGATGTTCCGCAGGAAAAAAGGTATCTCAGATACGAAGATGTCTATCCGCTTCTCTACCTGAAGAACCGGCTGATGTGCAGCAGGCCCGACCCCACCGTGCGTCACCTGATCGTCGACGAGATGCAGGATTACACCTGGATCCAGTATGCGGTCCTTCACCAGATGTTCAACTGTCCGATGACCATTCTGGGTGACCGGGCGCAGACGCTGGGCGACAAGCCGAACGATGTGCTTACTTTCCTCCCGGGAATTCTGGGGAAGAACATCCGCACCATCGTCATCAACAAGTGCTACCGCAATACCATGGAAATCGCGGAATATGCCAACCGGCTGGCGGGCATCACCGGCCTTGAGCTGATCGAACGGCACGGCTCCCCGGTGACGGAACGTACCTTCGGAACACGCGAGGAGGCGCTGACATTCATCGCAGAGCTCGCCGTATCTGCATCTTCCGAGACCGCCGCCGTCATTACAGCAAACGAAAAAGACGCAGCCGAAGCTGCGCACAGATTGAAAGAGCTGCTTGAAAGCCGCGGTTATGACACGGAAAAGCGTTTCTCTCATCTGCACCGCAACAGCCGTTCCTTCAAGAAAGGCCTGACCGTCACCACCTATTATCTGGCAAAGGGCCTGGAATTCGACCGGGTCTACATGCTGTTCCCGGCATGTGCAGGCGGTGAAGAATCAAAATTGATCGTCAACGCAAAGTACGTCGCCGCGACACGGGCGATGCATGAGCTGGTTGTGTGTGAGTATGAGTGAAACAGAGGGACGGTTGGGCCAATGGGGACGTTTCTCAGTGACCCATTTTTGCTTGCAAAAATGGGTCACTGAGAAACGGCCCCATTGGCCCAACCCTGTTTCACTCATGGAACCATCATTCTCTCTACCTCAGCAAAATCGATTTTGCACAATCCCTCAGAAATACCGACAGGAATTTTGTCCGAGAAATCGTAGGTTGAGAACATGTTTTTTTCCTCGAAGAGATAGACAAGAACCTTTTTGTGCTCAGCGTCTACGATCCAGTATTCCCGTACACCTGCAGCTTTATATTTGTTCAACTTAAGAATCATGTTGTGACTGCGGGAAGATGGGGACAGGACTTCTATTGTCATGTCAGGCGCTCCGTAGCAGATTCCATTCTTAATTTTCTGAAGATCGCAGAGTACAAGAATGTCAGGCTGAAGGACGGTATACCGGTCTTTATCGAGCTGCACATCAACGGGCCCCATTGCCACACGGCAGGGAGCATTGTGCGCTTTTTGACAAGCGTACAATTGCATGGCTATTTCAGTGATTATGGCCTGATGGTTCCATGTTGGTACGGCCATGTCATATAAAACACCATCGATCAGTTCGACTCTTGCATCATCCGGCAGGTTATAATAGTCATCCAGAGTATATTTCTTTTGAGAAGAACCATAGGAAACAG
>CADCPK010000011.1 GCA_902803215.1 uncultured Lachnospiraceae bacterium | reverse complement strand
TCAAATCGTGAAAGGAGCCTTCGTCAAGGAACTGGTTGAAGGCGTGAAACTCCCAAAGTCCAGGAATGAGGATGAGCCAGACTATTGCCCCAAATGCGGCCACCGGATGTCGGTGAATGATACGGACTTTCAAGATCATGTTAAACAGATAATGCTGGTCGATTAAGCCAACGGCAAATATGGATTGATGGTCGCACGGGAGCGGGAGGCATCATTAGGTGGCTATATCGGAGGTTCGAATCCTACCCAATCCAGAACAGGAGCACAGATGCCAGTGTATATGGAACAAACTGGACGTGAGTCGGGAGGAGAGGTTCGAGTCCTCCGTGCTCCCCATCAAATTATAAAACATCATAGATATGGAACTTAGTTATGATAATCAGAGATTCTGTCGTATTCTAAATAAAGAAAATGGAGTAATCTGCTTCGAGGTGGACGAGAATCTCACACTTGATGACCGCAAATTATATTGGAATCTCCCTGCCGAAAAACTTGCTTTCTATCACATTAACAGACATGGTGATACAAGCGATAAAGTATCGTTGTGCCATATAAGTTTCAGTGATTCCGATAGGATTCTTTATTATCAACAAGATCCTTTTTTTCAAATGATGGGACGAGCGTATGGGTGCCACCGTCCAGTCATCCTTTCCCCGGATGTCATTTGGCTTCTTATATGTCAGGGATTCAATCGGTACATCCGCGAGAATGCCGAAAAACTTCGCCATTTGTTTGTGGACCACGAAGATGTTGCAATAATTACAGTTGATAGCGTATATTATGATCCCGATAATGCAGATTGGGATCGAATTGTTCAGAAGTTTGCAGAAGAGATATCTAAAAGCACTAAAGCAGACTTGTCTGCCGTGATTACTGCTGATTTTACAACAACAGGAACAGTAGAAAAAGTGGCTTCTCAAATTACTCTTATGGATACTGTCAAACCTTATTTTGATTATGTGTATGGTGGATATATCTGCGGTATTCCATCTATAACACTTAAGGGGACACCAGAAGATTGGAAAAAGGTCTATTTAAAGGCAAAGAAACTTGCGAAATACGGAGTGAATGCCTGGATTCGCAAACTATCATATGTTCTTAAAGAATTCGTCAGTGCTGCAGAAGGTAATCCTAGGAAAACATTTTGGAAAAGTATTGTCAAGCGTTATCGGCCACAAGAATTACAACGCCGTCATTGCGGCTATTTTGGAGGAAAACTATCCAGTATGGATGGTTGGATTCTTCGGTTATTTCCAGAAGGACAGTCCTGCCAAATACAGAGAAAGGTTTTGTTTGATTCAACAATGCCTCCTGAAATAGTATCTGTTCCCATTAAGTTTCAAGTCTCAGACGGGAAAAATATTATCGAGCAGTACAATATGGATTTGTATTCTGGCATCGTCGGTCTATCAGAGGATGACAATCTAGCTTTAGAGGCAAAGGTAGGCTGGTTTGTATGCAGAAATATTGAAAATTGAAAAGCTATTTACCCTATGATGATGGTTTGTTACGAGAGATCCCAACTTCCGCGACCATGTGGTACAGATGATGGTGGCCGATTAAGCCGGCTATAAGTGCCTGGATTTGTCCAAAGGGTCGGTCACCAGATGTGCCCTCCTGCCCGACCGGGCTCTTGGACTATAGCGGCCCGGCACAGGGACCGCGCCTCACCCTGGCTTCGGCCAGGGTGTTGTATTATTTCTCTGATTCTTTCATTGTGTCCCACGTCTTGGAGCAACCCGTAGTTAGTTTTGTTGTTAAAAAGAAACAAAGCCATTAACTGTTTAAACAACTAAAAAAATGAAAAAGACTTTTTGCATCGTTGCCGCCATTGCGGCTGTCTTGTTTGTCGTTTGCTTGTCTTCCTGCGGGAAAGGGGAGAGTCACTCCCTGAACGGGACTGAGTGGGGCGGCGTTGAATCTGGAAATGATTGGACGGAAACCTATGTCCTGAAATTCCATAAGAACACTTTCACTATGGTAATAACTTCTTATGATTTTGATGGGACGGAAGAGGACAAGGTCAGTGGTGACTATGTGTACGATCATCCGATAGTTACTTTATCATTTGTAAACCTGGAGAATGTGCCGGTTGCTCTTAATGGAACTGTCACCGGAGATAAAATGACTTTCCCAGGAATGGTTCTGACAAAGAATTAATAAAGAGATCGCATGAAAGAGCCTTGTCACGACGCACACTAAAAGACCTTGTGGTGGGCGTCGTGGCGAGAAAATGGGCAGAGATCGCGAAAAACCTGTCACGAAAACAATGTGGTGCTCCTTAGAGTGTTTTCGTGGCAAGGCGGTAGGAAAATGTCCCGCCCGCCTAGAACTAATAATGGTTTGTGACCGGATTCCGTATACAAAAAAATGCCCCCGAAAGGCATCGGAGGCAGGTGAGCGGAATACGAGGCTCGGACTCGCGACCTTCGGCTTGGGAAGCCAACGCTCTACCAACTGAGCTAATTC
>CADCPK010000010.1 GCA_902803215.1 uncultured Lachnospiraceae bacterium | reverse complement strand
TCAGAGCGCAGCGCACATCGATCGTGAAAGCCATGATCATCGATCCGAACACGATGAACGGGCTGCGGAGCAGCAGGCGCAGCGCCATGTTGATTCCGTTCTGCACCTGATTCACATCGCTCGTCATCCGCGTGATGAGGGTATCGGTCCCCATCCTGTCGAGATCTGTGTAGGAAAATTTCTGTATATGGTCGAACAATGCCCTGCGGACGTCCGAAGCAACGCCCACGCTCGCTCTTGCCGCCATCCACTGCGCAGATATCGAAAAAGCGAGGCCGAGGGCAGCCAGCAAAAGGAGAAACGCAAATCTTCCTATTATAAAGGGCCTGTCTCCTTCTGCAATACCCCGGTCGATGATCGCCGCCACCACAAGCGGGACCAGCAGGTCCATCATCGCTTCGAGCATCTTGAAGAAAGGGGCGAGGATCGATTGCATTTTATAGTTTTTTAGAAAAGGCAGTAATTTCCGCATTTCTGTTCCTCTGTTTTCTCAATACGTTTCCATGCCTTACTTGCCGGCAGTTACTCCCCACCATTAAAGGTGATATTGACAACGGTAACCTCGCTGTCCGTCCCCACGCGCATGGGCGGTCCGTAATATCCCACCCCGGCCGTGACGATCGTCTGCAGTCCGTCAACCACCTTGTACCCGTAGGCATTCTCGTTGAAGAAAGGCACTACCAGGTTTCCGGGGAATATCTGTCCGGCATGCGTATGCCCGCTGAGTGCCAGATCGGCTCCATTCTCTTTCAGATTTGCGTAGTCTACCGGCTCATGCTCCAGTACCAGCACCGGTTTTTCCGGATCGATATCTTTTAATAATTCTGCCGCAGACATACGGTCCGCAGTACCGTCTCCAGCTTTCTCGCCGTCGACACGGCCCGCCAGCTGAATCTCGTCCTCGATCGTTACGACTTCGTCATACAGCGTGATAAATCCGGCGTTGTCGAAGAAATCCTCCATCTGTTTAGTTCTGAACGCCTGGCTGATCGGGGAGATCGGGAAACCGCCGAACAGGGTCTCTTTCACGTCATGGTTTCCGTACACCGCATAAACGCCGTTCTTCGACTTAATTCCCCGCAGGATTTCCGCGTAGCGGTCCGGGTCTGACATGCCTTCGTAGGAGCTGGTGAAAATGTCTCCCGCGATCACGACCAGATCGGCGTCTTCTTCATTGACCAGGTCGACCATCTTCTGTATGGTCGAGTGTTTCGAATTGACACTCATGTGCAGGTCAGCGATGAGCACGACTTTCATCTCTTTGATGTCGCCGGCGTCCTTGTCGATCTGTACGTCGTAGTACACCTTCCGCGGCCGCTGTGCATGGATCATGCCATACACCTGCAGGATGAGTCCCGCCGCGACAGAGATGATCAGGAAGGTAAACGCTGTTTTGCGCGGAATGTGCGCGGTCCATCTCAGTATCCGGTAGACCAGCATCAACAAAAGCAAAATTCCGCCAAAGTAGATAAAAAAGCCTAGCCAGATGTTTCCGAGCCCCTGCATCATAAATTTGAATTTGGAATCCGGCAGAAACGCGCCGGCCACCGGTATTCCGGCGATGATCAGGTAGATCAGCGAAAAGATCAGAAGTTTTACAAGATATTCGCGTTTGACCCGCCGCCATGTGCTCAGACAATAGACGGCAAACAACAGCACAAAAATGTCTGTTATAAAATAAATAGGAATGGATATACCCGGATGCATTCGTTACATCCCTCCTTGTTGTTTAGTTTATGGCAAATTTTTCATTCACATATCTGTTCAGGACCTGAACCGATACGTCCGGAATCCGTGATAGCGGACATTCACGATCCGCTTTACTGCTTACCCGTAAATCTCGACAACCATCGCCGGCTGTTTATTCCCGCATTTTTTCTCTGCATGTCTCCAAGCAGCTAATGAGCAATGGATGCAGTTCCGTACCGGAAAGCCCCGTCTGACCGAGTCTGATGTTCTTGTTTTCTCCGTGATAATCGCTTCCGACGGAGATCAGCAAATTTTTCTCTTCCGCAACGGACAGGAGAAATGCTGTTTCTTCCCCTGTGTGTTTGGAGTAATAGCATTCCAGCCCCTGAAGGCCGTACCCTTTCATCCTGTCTACCCTGCTCAGTACTTCTTCCTCACTGAGTTGCTGCGAACCGTCGCCATAGAAGGGATGTGCAAGCACCGGGATGCCTCCCGACGCGAGAATGGCGGCGATGGCTCTCTCAGGCTCCAGATATTTGATCTTATCCTTGTAAGCATTGAGATATGTCCTGATCGCAGTATTTATATCCGGCGCATACCCCTTTTCGACCAGAAGCCGCCCGATGTGCGGCTTACCCGGATTCCGGTTGGCCAGGATAGCCGCCTTTTCTTCCTCGCTGATAATGATATTATACTTCTCTTTCAGATACCCGATGCGTCCCAGCGTTTTTGCGATGCGTCCTTCATGGCCCTCTTTCATGATTGCCCGGATCTCCGGGGCGCCCTTATGAAAGGCGTATCCCAATATGTGATATTTCCCATACTCATCCCTGCAGGAAAATTCTATTCCACGAACAAAGGTGAGCGGCTTTTCTTCCCCTCCGGCTCCAAATGAAGGTTTCTGTTCTGCAAGAGCTTTCTCCGCTTCTGCACAGCCATCATACGTATCATGGTCTGTGATGGCAAAAACGTAAGCTCCGCTTCCCTCGCTTTTAAGGCAAGCTGCCCCGGCGAGTCGGTTCCGTCTGAAGCCGTGGAGTGCATATGCATATCGATCTCACCCGGTTTCAGTCCCAAATTCGTCAAATGATCATATCCTTTCGATTTTTTAATACCCATGCTTCGTTCCATTATAATATAAACTGCATATTTGTTCCAGTAAACTTTAAGTAAACATTATTTTACCGGAACATAGGGACACACGGGAAAAATTTTTGTTTTTGGTGTCGATGGGAGCATTTGTCTGTCATTTTTGAGTGCTTGCAAATCATCGTTTCTGAAGGTCGATTCGCATTGATAATCGCTTGCTATTGTATCACTATGGTGATATAATAGCAATAAGTGGAGGATCATATAATGAATAAACTAATTACTGTGTACCACGGCTCAAAACAGGTTGTAGAAGCTCCAACCTTCGGTCTTGGAAGAAAAAACAACGATTTCGGTCTTGGCTTCTACTGCACAGAAAGCAACGAGCTTGCAAAGGAATGGGCAGTTTCCTCACTAAGTGACGGGTTCTCAAACCGCTACACATTGGACACGGAGTATCTGAACGTACTGCGCCTGAACAGCCCTGAATACACCATTCTCAATTGGATGGCCGTTCTTGTAGCGCATCGCCTTTTCAGCCTCGGAACACCTGTCGCAAGAAGGGCAAAACAATATCTGATCGAGCACTTTGGCATTAATGTGAACGCATACGATCTGATTATCGGCTACAGGGCCGACGACTCCTATTTTGACTATGCGGAAGCTTTTCTGAATAACGCAATCACCGTAGAACAGTTATCAAGTGCCATGCAGCTTGGCAAACTCGGAGAACAGATTGTCATCAAATCAAAATTCGCGTTTTCAAAGATAACCTTCGAGGATTTTGAAGTGGCCGAAAAAGACATGTACTACGTTCTTCGTAAGGCCAGGGACGATGAAGCCAACAAAATGTATCTGAATATACTTGAAAAAGAAACCGATGGCCTGTATATCCAGGACATTATTAGAGGAGGGATTTCTGATGACGATCCGCGCATACCAAGAAATATATCTGAGTAAAGCACAGGCCGTGCTTGGCAATGCTTTCGATTATGCAATCAACACCTGTAATATTCCGGGGGAGAGTTTTGTAAAGCTTTTTATTACAAGTTCTGTCAGTAAGCGGATGGAAAACGGCGAGCCTGCATTGTTGGCAGGGAAAAGCGGTATTGACATTGTGGCAGATGTCATGCTCGAGACAACCGGGAAGATTATCGAGGCAACTCCGAAGGACCGGCTCGGGCGCTCTCGGGAATACTGGATCGGTTGGGCCATATGCTACTACCAGTGGTTCTCTGTGAGAAGCTATCATGAAATCTTTAAAGTCCTTTCTTACGATGATCTGGCAAACATGTACTATCCGCTCCACGAAGCAGACATCACAAAGTTCATCGATATCGTAGATGAAATGATACGCGAACATTTTAAAGAAACAAACCTGAAACGCATCCGTAATTCCTATGGGTGCACACAAGCCGAGCTTGCGAAACGCTCCGGAGTATCTCTTCGCTCGATCCAGATGTATGAGCAGCGTAACAAAGACATCAACAAAGCGAGTGCCGGCTCCCTTTATCGGATCTCCAAAGTCCTTGGGTGTACCATCGAGAATCTGTTGGAAAGATGATTATCGTGGAACACTGGGACGGTTCCTCGTTCCACCTAACTATACACAGGAATAACTCTTGTGTATTTCTGGGTGGAACGAGGAACCGTCCCCGTGTTCCATAGTTTCCTCTATGAATTTCTAC
>CADCPK010000009.1 GCA_902803215.1 uncultured Lachnospiraceae bacterium | reverse complement strand
TGGCAGAAGATGGGGAGAAATGCTTATGAGACGGCTTTTCTTCCTGTACATCATGGGATACGTTGTGCTGGTCGCGGCCATGTGCTTTCTCTACATACGATCGCCTGGAGAAGCGCTGATCCGCTATAAAACGGAAGACGCAAAGATTACAGGCGGTGACGGCTTTCTGTCGTGGTTTGAAGAGAGTGACGCGATAAGAAGAGAGGGATCGTCGGTCTTTACCTTTGAGAATGAAGGGCCTTATGTGATGATCCCGGGGCAGGCGGAGGAGATCGGGAAAGTGTTCATCCTCCTGCGTGACCTGAGCTGTGCCGAAATACCCGCGCTGCTCTATGTGGGGGAGGAACTCAAAGGTAAGCCTTTTTGCCTTACGAAAGGTGTCAATGTAATCCCTGTTGACGAAACGCAGGGAAGCATACAGATCGCCCTCATGCCAAAACCGGGTGATACGGTCAATGTGCAGAAGGCGGCCGTGGTCTCGCGAGGGGCCCGCAGATTGTTTCCGTGGAATCTGTTTGTGATACTGACCGCGGTATATATCGGCACCTGCAGGACATTTGGATCCGGGCCGCATAAAAATCGAAGGATCGTGCCGGGACTTTGCATGGCTTTTCTGTTTTTTATGATGCAGCTCAGAAATACGTGGTACTGCTTTGACGATTTTGGCTACCTTTCACTCACCTACCGGGGATTTACGGACAACCGCGGACTTTCGTACGGAGCGGGGGAGATATTAACGTTTCTGGCAAAGCATTACCGGGAGTGGGGCGGAAGGGTGACGGCCTTCTTTCTCGAGATCGTTTTGGGGCGGAATATCACGGTGCTGCGGATTTCCGGCTGCCTGATCCTGACGGGGATCGTGTATGAGATGTGCAGGATGAATCGGGAGCTTTCCGTCGTGGGAATATTGCTCATGCTGTGCTTCATCGATCTTCCCGTGGCTGCGGACGGAGCCCTGTGGTACACTGCGTCGGTTTTGTACGTGTGGCCGGTATATTGGTGCCTTTTGGGACTGCGAATAGAAAGAGAAAACAAAAAATCACGCTTTATGAGGATCCTTTCCTGTCTGTGCCTTTTTCTTGCGGCTTCCGCGCAGGAGCAGGTTTCTGCCGCGGTCGTCGCCATGTTTGCCATGGAGCTTGCCGGGGATAAGGGACGCAGGCGAAGGATTCCGGAAATAATATCTGTTTTAGCCGGTGCGGCCTTTCTTTTTGGTGCACCGGGAAACTATGCCCGTTTACGGGAGAGCGGCGGGGGAGGAATCAGGGCAGATTTTTTTCGACTCCTTCCTTCTGTTTGTCCGGATTCTGTCCGCTGCTCTGTCTTTCTGTTCCTCCTTTCCGGAGGGACGGCCGGACTCCTCCTTGTGCTGAGGCACAGGTCAAAGCATCGGATAGTGCATGTTGCGGCAGCAGTTTTGGTTTTGGCGGCTGCCTGTCATATGGCTGTCCTGTGCTGCGGCCTTGCCTCGGTCTGCAGAATTTGGGAAGATTTGCTTCCCCGGGGGAGGAACGGCCGTTTTTACCTATACGCTGCGGCGGTGGTGCCGATCGTATCATTTTCGGAGATGGTGATCTATATTCGCCGCTTTTATCCCGAACTTTTTACATTTTCTGCCGGGGTATTGGGTGCATCTGCGGTGATGCTTGTCTCGCCGCAGATATCGGCCAGGATGTTTCTGCCTGTTTTCTTCTTTATGATGCCGGCAATGGGCGTCATTCTGACGGATCTGTACGGGACGGTCACGGAAGCGTGCAGATCGGCATCGTTTGGGGCAGCAGGACGCAGGAAGAGAGTTTACATGGCAGCCGTGTCGCTTTTTGCCTTCGCATCCGCAGGTGTTTTGCTCGCATACAGCGGGATGAATGCGGATGAGCGGCTGGAAGGATACTGCAGAAATTCTGCGTCGGAAGAATACAACGTTTCTGTACTAAAGAACTACGAGACCTTTGCCGATGACAATGGCCTGATCACACTGAAGAAGCATTACGATGATGAATATGGAAATATCATGCCTTACATGCATGGGTATGGCTGGATTCAGGATTATATTAACTCGATGTATGAACTCCCCGAGGATGCGGTTGTGCGTTTCTCGGATTGACGTTTACCTTTGACGGAGAGAATGGAGGCGGGGAATGGTACCAAGGCTTGCGATTGTTGTTCCGTGTTACAATGAAGAAAAAATGCTGAAGCTGTGTATTCCTGTGTGCAGAAGCATGCTGGATACGCTCAGAACCTCGGGAAAGATAAAGGCGGACAGTTTTCTGCTGCTGGTGGACGATGGGAGTGAAGACGGTACGTGGAAGGCCATCGTCGATGCGCACCTGCGGGACGAGAACGTTCGCGGCATCAGGCTGTCGCGCAATTTCGGGCAGCAGAATGCGCTGTACGCGGGGCTCATGAAGGTTTTGCCGGAGTGTGATGTGTCGGTGACGATGGACGCCGATCTTCAGGATGATATAGAGGTGCTTCCCGAGATGATCGAGAAGTACCGAAAAGGCTGCGAGATCGTTTTTGGCGTGAGAAAAAGCAGGCAGGCAGATACGAAAATGAAAAGACTGGCGGCGGATATTTTTTACAGATGCAAAAAACTCACCGATCCGCATACCATTCCCGACCATGCCGATTATCGTCTGATGAGCCGCAGAGTTATGGAATCGCTGGCATTATATAAGGAACAGAATCTTTATCTGCGGGGCATCGCGACAGACATGGGATATAAAAGTGCCTGTGTTTTCTATGAAAGAAAGCCGAGAAAGGCCGGCAAGTCATCCTATACCTTTAAGAAGATGGCGAGGCTTGCCGAATCCGGCCTTCTGTACGGATCCGGAGATTTTTCCCTTGCCGGCTGCTTCCTGGTCGCCGCGGCGGTCCTGATGCAGATCGGGACACTCACAAGGATTTGGAAGAGGGCTGTTCATAAAAGAGAATGTGGGACGCAGGGCAAGGTGAATGCAGGATTTTGCGTGCTGTCAGTCCTGGGACAGGCGGGAATGCTGTTTCTCGGCGAGGCCATTTTGAAAGAGTCGAGGAGGAGACCACGCTACCTGATCTGCGACTCGACGGATTGATCGTACATGCTTGAAATAATTCCGATGTCTGCTATACTTAACATTGAGTCAATGGGGAAAACACAAAAGGACCGTCCCCGTGTGTTCCGGACAGATAGGAGGAGCTTCAAGATGAAATACAGATCGGACAGGTACGGCGCAAAGATATCACAGCTCGGATTCGGCTGCATGAGGTTTCAGAGAAAAGGAAATGCCATCGATTATGAAAAGGCCGAGAAGCAGGTGATGGCTGCGATGAAGCACGGCGTCAACTATTTTGACACGGCTTATCTTTATCCGGGCAGTGAGGAATGCATGGGGCGGATCTTTGAGGAGAATCACTGCAGAGAGAAAGTGTATATTGCGACAAAGCTACCGCAGTATCTGATGAGAAGCGCGGAAAACATCGAAAAGACCTTCCGCGAGGAGCTCACAAGGCTCCGCACAGACTATATCGACTACTATCTTATGCATATGTTTACGGATTATTCCGAGTGGGAACATCTGCAGAAGCTTGGGATCGAAGATTGGATCAAGGGGAAGAAGGAAGCGGGGAGCATCCGCAACATCGGATTCTCATACCACGGCGACTTTGACATGTTCGAAAAGATCCTGAATGCATACGACTGGGACTTCTGCCAGATCCAGTACAATTATCTGGACGAACACACCCAGGCGGGCCGGAAGGGCCTCAAGGCAGCTGCGGCCAAAGGAATCCCGGTGATCATCATGGAGCCGCTTCGCGGAGGCAAGCTGGTCAATCTTCCCACAAAGGCGAAGGAACTTCTGCAGGCGGATGAGAGAGGGTACACTCCCGCCGAGCTCGGCCTCAGGTGGCTGTGGAACCAGCCCGAGGTTACCTGCGTCCTTTCGGGCATGAACACCATGAAGATGGTGAAGGAAAACATTCGCATCGCGTCTTCGGCCGAACCGGGCCATTTTACGGAGGATGATTTTGAGCTGGTCGAGAAGATCAAAAAGATCATCCGCGAGAAGGAAAAGGTTGGCTGCACCGGATGCAGATACTGCATGCCATGTCCCAAGGGCGTGGATATTCCGGGAAACTTCTACTATTACAATCTGATGTATATGGAGAAGAAAGCTTCGGCCCGTTTTGAGTTTGCTCAGGCCATGGGCGTGCGAAAAGAGCCCGGCTTTGCCTCCCAGTGTGTCGGATGCGGAAAGTGCGAGAAACACTGTCCCCAGCATCTGCCGATCAGAGAGAAGCTGAAGGAAGCAGACAAAGCCCTCAGGCCCGTGCCCTACAAGATCGGGATCAACGTGGCGAGGAAGATCATGCTGCATTAAAGTTAACGGTGTCAGGTACCGTGAATAATTTATGAACAGAGGCGGGCCCCTGTTCATAAATTGTTCACGGTACCTGACACCGTTAACTCTCTATTGCCGGTGATTTTATAAAATGATATAATGATGGACAATAGCGGTATAGCTTTTTACAGAAACTGCGGGTTTTATGGGGAGAACTGTCAGGAGGGGAATAGTATGACTGACACAAGAGGAAAGACTGCTACAAGGGGAAAGGCTGTTTCGAGAGAAAAGGTGGATGCGGAATCTGTTCTGATCAATGGGCAGATCGTCATGGCCATGGCGGGAGGCACGTTATTTGCGGTGCTGATGCTGGTGTTCGGTGCGTTTTACAGGACTGACTGGCTGATCATGCTGGCGGTCTGTGCGGTGCTCAGCGCGTTTGCCAGAAGTTATCTGATGCTTCCGGCCCGCAAGGCAAAAAACAGCCGCAGCAGAATGATCAAAGGGTATGCAAAGTACAAAATGTCAGGCGTGATCCTTGCGGTTTCATTCCTGATCATGCTGCTGTTTACTGTCATCAAACACAGGGAAGGCTTTTTCTATCCGCTTCCCGCCATTATTTTTACTGCGGTCTATGCGTTGTTTAAGATCGGTGCCCTGGTCATGGATTTCCGGGTATTTGGAGAAGTGGACGGGCCTTATGCCGCAGGGCTGAAGCTTATGGACCTGGGAGGAGCACTTTTGGCGTTGCTTCTGGTCGTGCACCTGGTTGCAGCGATCATCGACGGTACTTTTGTCGCTGCGGGAATTTTATGGATCGTGACTGCGGCAGTGTTTGCGCTTCTGCTGGCCGCTTCGGTGTACATGATTGTATTTGCGGACAGTGAGATCCGCTATTTCAGCGAGGGTTAAAGACGGATGAACATCAAAGAAGAAGTCAGAAAAATGAAAAAAGTATCTCCGCGTGTGGCCGCGCTTCCGCTTGAGACGCGCGATCGTGCCCTTGCACTCATCAAGGAAGAACTGAATGCGAGGCAGGAGGAGATTTTCGCCGAGAATAGTAAGGATCTTACAGAGGCAGAAAAGAACGGAGTGGCGCCGGCGGTCATGAAACGACTCAAATTTAACGAGGCGAAGCTGGCCGACGTTTCCAAAGGGATCGATCAGCTGATTTCGCTTCCCGATCCGCTGGGAAAGGTCACGATCAACCGGGAGCTGGATGAGGGGCTTCTCCTCAGAAGAGTCACCTGTCCCATCGGAGTGATCGGTGTGGTGTTCGAGGCAAGGCCCGATGCCCTGGTGCAGATATCTACTCTCTGCATAAAGAGCGGAAACTGCGCGATCCTCAAGGGCGGCCGTGAGACGACGTACACGAACAGGATCCTGTTCAGCATCATCTATGCCTGTCTTTTGGAGGCCGGCTATCCCGAAAACTGCATGCTTCAGGCCGAGCAGCACAATGAGATCGACGAGCTGCTGCAGTGTGACGGCCTGGTGGACCTTCTCATTCCGAGGGGCTCCAACAGCTTTGTGCAGTACATCATGAACAACACCCGCATACCGGTCATGGGCCATGCGGACGGCATATGCCACATCTATGTGGACAGCGAGGCCGATCAGGAAGAGGCACTGCGCATTATCGCCGATGCGAAGACGCAGTATACCGCTGCCTGCAACGCGGTGGAGACGCTGCTTGTGGACAGAAGTATAGCGGCGGAGTTCCTTCCTAAGCTTTCTGCGATGCTTCAAAAAGAAGGCATAGCACTCAGAGGAACGAAAGAAGTCACGGACCTGATCGGCGGAGAGACGATAGGGGACGACGGATTTATCGAATATCTTGCTCTGATCGTGTCGGTCAAGCTTGTCTCTTCTCTCGAGGAAGCGGTCGATCACATCAATCGTTTCGGCTCGCACCATACGGACTGCATCATCACGGAGTCCGATGAGAAGGCGGAGGAGTTCATGGAGCTTGTCGATTCGGCGGGAGTCTACCGGAACTGTTCCACCAGATTTGCCGATGGTTTCCGTTACGGATTCGGCGCCGAGGTAGGCATCAGCACCGGAAAGATCCACGCACGCGGCCCGGTAGGGCTTGAGGGGCTTGTGACATACAAGTATAAGCTTTACGGTCACGGGCAGATCGTTGGAGATTATGCTTCCGGCAAGAGTGAATTTCACTTTAAAGATATCGAGATATGACGGGCGGTCGGCAGGGTGCCGGCAGTCACCGGTAGCTTGATATCCTGCGGAACGGGCTGTCGGTCAACGTTTATCGGGAGGCAGAATGATGGATGTTTGGGAGGCTCTGGAAGGGCTCAAAAATAAAGCTAAGAATGACGCAGATCTGAAAAGAAGGCTTCTGGAAACCGCAAACGGAAAGAACCCGCTATCTACGTTCTGCCGCATCAGCACAGAGGAAGGGTTTCCCCTTTACGAGATGGATCTGATCGCGAGCGGTGAAGACAGTTACGCTTCGATGAAGAGGAGCACCAACGGAGGAGGAGAAAATTCTCCGATGCTGGAAGGACAGGATGATTACTACGAGTTATTCCTGATGGAGCTTGCGAGACTGTGAAAAATAAAGTGAAATTGGAAAAACCGGCCCGGCCGCCCGGAAAACTCCGGGCGAGGTCGGGAAAGGCGGTGAAGCTGCTCCGCTTCAACGCCGGGACGTTCTGGTGGTTTGAACTTTTGTACAAGCTGCTGGGCGTCACTGTGTTTGTGCCGCTCATTTACGGAGCGGTCGATCTGACCATGATGGTGTCAGGATACCGATATCTCACTCTCGAGAACGTGTGGAGATTCTTAAGAAATCCTCTTACATATGTGATTCTGTTTGTCATTTTGGCAGTGGGCGGACTTTATGCGCTGGTTGATGTGAGCGCGATCATTTATGTGGTGCACTGTTCGCGCTGTGGTCAGAAGACTGATGTTTCGGATACGATACGGTTCGCTCTGAGGAGCACAGCCGGACTTTTCAAAAAAGGCAGAAGGGGATTGGGTCTGCTCATTTATCTGATGGTGCCTTTTTTCCTTGTCGGTCAGATTCCGGAACTCCTTTCTTCTTATTCCGTTCCCAATATGGTACTGATTACCGGAAAAAACGGTCCCACCTATATTTTGGTGGTGGCGATCGTTTTTGCTTTTTTATGTGTTCCTTTTTCACGTTATATGTTCGCGCTCTGGTACTATACGCTGGAGGACGATGACACAAAAAACGCGCTGCAAAAGAGCGCGAAACTGGGAAAAGGATCTCATATATTTGATCTTGTACACGTGGGTCTTGCACAGGTATTCCTGTTCCTTCTGTATATGCTGCTGCTGGTCGTCGGAATTGCGCTTGCCGTTTTTACGGGAAAGCTGCTTTCCCGGCTGTTTCTGCTGTCTACGGTGCTTTTTTCGATCGTGAAGATCATCATTGTAGTGTTGCTTGTTCTTTTTACCGTACTGGGAACACCGGTGACGTGTCTGATGATCAGTATGCTGTTCTATCAGCATAAAGGCAGGGCGAACGAGCGCGAAACCACCATGCAGGAGGTCCATAAGCAGAAGAACTGCCGCCGGTCAAAACGTGAGCTGGCGCTGCGCGAAAAGCATTGGAAATCATTTATGGCAGCACAGACGCTGCTGTTTATCGTTACGGTCGGCATTTGTATCTTTTACGTATACCGGATTCACAGAGGTGAGATGAACCGCAATATTGAGTTCATCAAGACCATGGAAGTTACTGCCCACAGGGGAGC
>CADCPK010000008.1 GCA_902803215.1 uncultured Lachnospiraceae bacterium | reverse complement strand
GATTGAGAAAACGCCTGATGCCCCTCAGTATATCCAGACGCATATCGGGATAGGGTACCGTATGATGAAGGTAGAATAGGAAAGAGAGACTTCAATAGAAAAAGTGAGGAAAGAAAGGGGCTGTGAAAAAATGAGATTGATAATCTCAGGCTTCACAGCCCCTTTTGTTGGAATTTATTCCATTCCTATAACCTGCTTCAAATAAGCCGCATTCGCCGCCGTATCCGGCACCAGCACCGACATTCCGTCGATCGACTCACTGGTATAAGTCCCATCAAGCGGAAGCCTGTAAGACTCCTCCGAAAGCGTCATACCATTTGCAACCACAGTGAATCCCAGAGAAATCACCTTGGGCGTACTGAAATCAGTCGTGATGCATCCCAGCGCGGAGTAGATGAAGGAAGCCTGCGAGACCGGGTCGAGGCTCTTCAGCTTGCTCGCCATGGTCGCGATGACCGTTCTCTGGCGATCGGTTCTCTCCCAGTCCGAATTGCCGATGAAACGGGTACGGGCATAGGCAAGGGCCTCCTGTGCGTTCAGCGTGTTTACTCCGGGAACCAGATCCCAGCGTTCGGTGGTCACGCCGTCGACAAGGCCGGTGTTGTTCGTGTTCAGATATTCAGCTTCTTCTGCCGTAAGCTCGATCTCGATGCCGCCCATCTTGTCGATCAGGGACATGAAACCGTCAAAATCGACTTCGACATTGCCATCAATGTGGACACCGAAGTTGTCTTCGATCGTCTGGTCGAGAAGCGGCATTCCGCCCCACGCATAAGCCGCGTTGATACGGCTGCTGCCATGGTCGGGGATCGGAATGTACATGTCACGCATGAGCGATGTCATGGTGATCATGCCGGTATTCTCGTTCATGGAGCAGAGGATCATGGTATCGGAACGAGCACGGTCCTCGCCCGGGCGTCTGTCCTGTCCGATGAGCAGAACGTTGGTGATACCTTTGACCTTTTCTACATTGCTCTTGTAGGTGTAATCTTCCTGAACCACACCTTCCTCTACCTCTGCCTCAGATGTAGTATCGGTAACTTTATCGAGCTCCGCATAGACAAACACACAGCCGCCTGCCCCCAGAAGGGCGAGTATGGCAAAAATGACAAGCAGTGTGGTCAGGCTTTTTTTGCGGGATTTTTTATGTTTTTTCGGTTTATTGAAATTATCTTCTTGATTTTTGATATCGGGCATTTTTTCCTCCTCCTATTGTATTTTCACCCATCAAGAATTATACAATATACAGAAGGTGTTTTGCAATCTGTAATCTTGATTTTATCGGAGTGATTAAGTCATTTTAAGAAGCACATGGCCCGCTCCTCTTGTCAGCATATTAAAGGCCGGAAAAGACGACCACAAACCTCTTTTCATGCAAGTATCTCTGTCTGAATTGTCCGGATTTATATAAGTTTCCGGTGAAAAATAAATCAGGATGTGATAAGATGGATAAAGCGCCTTAAGCTGAAGTATCACACGCCGGAGGAAATTAAATGCGCGTTTTTAAAAAATTCGTCGGTTATTACAAACCTTACAGAACAATCTTCTTTGTGGATCTGTTCTGCGCTTCCATAAACAGCCTCGTGGACATCCTGTATCCGCAGATCCTGCGGACCCTCGGCTCGACACTGTTTACGAGGGAAAGCAGCGTGATCCTCTCAAAGCTCCCGCTCATCACGGCCGGGCTCCTTCTCGCCTACCTGATCCAGACGCTCTGCACCTGGTACGTCACCTACCGCGGACATATCATGGGCGCCCGCATGGAGCGGGATATGCGGCGGGAACTTTTCGACCATTATGAGAGGCTTTCCTTCTCATACTATGACCGCAGCAACACCGGACAGATGATGAGCCGGCTGGTTTCGGACCTTTTCGACATCTCCGAGATGGCGCACCACGGGCCCGAGAACCTGTTCATCTCATTGATGAAGATCGTGGGATCGTTCATCTTCCTGTTCATCATCCAGCCAAAGCTGGCGACGATCCTGCTCGTCATCGTGATCGTGATGATCTTCTCATCGGCCGCGCAGAACAGGCGCATGCGTGAGACTTTCATGGATAACCGCCGGAAGATCGGCGACATCAATGCCGTGCTGCAGGATTCGCTCTCGGGAATCCGCATCGTGCAGGCCTTCGCGAACGAGAGCGTCGAAGAGAAGAAGTTCCGCCGCGGGAACGAGGCCTTTCTGGCTTCCAAGCGCGAGAACTACAAAGCGATGGCAAGGTTCCAGAGCAGCAACATCTTCTTCCAGGGCCTTCTCTACGTGGTGACGCTGTCGGCCGGCGGCTACCTGATCGCAAAAGGCGAGATGTCCCCGGGTGATCTGGCAATGTATGCTCTTTATATAGGAATATTTGTGAGTCCGATCAAGGTTCTTGTCGAGCTGACCGAGATGCTGCAGAAAGGCATGTCCGGTTTCCGCCGCTTCCTCGCGGTGATCGAGACGCATCCCGACATCGTCGACTCGCCGGACGCGGTTCCGATCAGGAACCCGCAAGGCGACATCGTTTTTGACGACGTCAATTTTCAGTATGAGACGAGCGACATCGTCCTTCATCATCTATCCTTCACCGTGCGCTCCGGCGAATCCATCGCTTTGGTGGGGCCCTCGGGCGGCGGAAAAACAACGATCTGCAGCCTGATCCCGCGCTTCTACGACACGACCGATGGCCACATCACCATCGGCGGGCAGGATATCAAAGACATACAGCTACAGAGCCTGCGAAACGCGATAGGAATCGTGCAGCAGGAAGTGTATCTGTTTTCGGGGAGTGTCAGGGAGAATATTGCTTACGGAAAAGTTGACGCGACGGATGAAGAGATCATAGAAGCCGCCAAAAAGGCGAATATCCACGACTTTATCATGTCGCTCCCCGAGGGTTACGACACTCACGTGGGCGAACGCGGCGCGCGGCTTTCCGGTGGCCAGAAGCAGAGGATATCCATCGCCCGGATCTTCCTCAAAAACCCGCCGATCCTTATCCTGGACGAAGCAACCTCCGCCCTCGACAACGAGAGCGAGGCCTACATCCAGAAGTGCCTGGACGATCTCGCCAAAGGCCGCACAACGATTACGATCGCACATCGCCTCTCGACGATCCGCAACGCCGAAGAGATCCTTGTCATCGATCAGCAGGGAATCGTCGAGCGCGGCAGCCACGAAGAACTGATGAATGCCGGCGGGGTGTATGCGAGGTATTATTCGCTGTCGACGTGAAAAAGTGGGTCAATGGGGACGTTTCTCAATGACCCATTTTGCGTGCAAAATGGGTTATTTGGGCAATGGGGACGTTTCTCAGTGACCCATTTTTGTAAGCAAAAATGGGTCACTGAGAAACGTCCCCATTGGCCCAAAAAACAAGAGAGGAAGCTCTGCCTCCTCTCTCGTTTATGTGTCAATTACTCCGCTGCCTTCACAAAAGTAACATCCTCTTCCGCATACCCCAGATCATGCAGAATCAGCTGCAAATCCTCTTCAGAGGAAGCCGGGTCGAAAGCAACCAGACCTTCGCCTGTGCCTGCTTCGGCTTCTTCCTCTGCAGGAGCCTCCTCTTCGCTGCCGTCAGTGATGGCCACGTCGTGGAAACCGCCGTCTCTGTACTTAAATGCTTCACTGATCACATCATAGTTAGCATGGAAGGTATAGATCTGTGTAATACCGTCCTGTCCGCTGCCGTCGGAGATGACGCCGTCAAAACCGCCCTGGGGGTTCTGAGAGATTTCCATGAATGTGTTGCCCTCATTTGCATCCTGCCAGTTGCCGCACACATAAGCTGCAAGATCGTCATCATTGTTGGGCAGTGCCGAAGAACCGCCGATTTCCTCGACGATCTGTCCGCCCTCGATGCGGATGTTGAAGTCCATGTACTCGTCCACAACGTATCCGTCTGTATGTGCCAGGCGGATATAATCCTCACCCTCATCCTCGATGGCGCGGAAGCTGCCTACATATGCGTAGCCTTCTTCGGTGGTCGTGTCTGTGACAACCTCGAACAAAGTAGCGTCACCTTTATCTCCGATGTAGTTCTCCCAGTACCAGCCTTCTTTCTCTACGCCCGTGGCCTTGATGGAAATGGTGTAGATACCATCCTCCAGCGATCCGCTGACTTCCCATGACGGTACAGCATCGGAAACCTCCGCTTCGATAGTTCCCTCCGCCTCAGCCTCCTCAGCAGTTGCTTCTTCAGAAGTTGCCCCTTCAGCGGTCGCTTCTTCAGCAGTTGCTTCTTCAGCAGTCTCTTCCTCAGCAGTTGCTTCCACAGCTGCTGCTTCGGCGGCCTCCTCAGCGAGAACCGGTACCGCTAACATGCTTGCCGTAATGGCACTGACAATACAAAAATGCAACAAATTTTTTTTCTTCATTATAGTTTCCTTCTTATTCAATATTTTATAGATATGATGAATTGTCATAATTAGCATCCCTGTTTGGGTTTGCAAGGATGATTATATACTTCGTGAACATCGTTTTGTAATTCTTACATTACCGGTGAGGTGAGTAGATGGGGACGTTAAAGTCCGAGAAAGACGCCCACAAACATCACTTCTCGCAGTTTTCTCTGTCTTGAGTAGCCGGAGATGTATCTCGGCGACGCATTTTCGCCCGGAGGGGGGTGAGTAATTGAGAAACGTCCCCAATTACTCATCCGTAAAGAAACTTCTTGAAGATATTCCCCGACCGCTTTACAATATAATAGATTAGAGCGCCCCCCCGAATTTACTTTCATAAAGGGAGACAATTATGAGCAGTATCATCTTATATCATGTGAGCGGTGACGAGATCCGCGTCCCCGACATCCGCAGAGGGCGCGAAAACGCAGACTTCGCACAGGGATTCTACCTGAGCAGAGACAAAGAGTTTGTCCTTCGCCGGGCCGCCGGGGATGCCGTTCTGAACACCTACGAGCTGTCCACCGACAACCTGAAGATCCGCCGCCTCGAGCGCAGCAGGGAGTGGTTTGATTACATCTTTGCCAACAGGCGTGCCCAAAAAGACACCCTGGAAGAGTTCGACGTGGTCGTAGGTTCGATCGCCAATGACACCATCTACAACACGATGGGAATCATCACAAGCGGCCTCCTTCCTCCCGACGAGGCACTGAAGCTCCTGATGATCGGCCCCGAGTATGAGCAGACAGCGATAAAGACAGACAAGGCCTCCGCAGCGCTCAGGTGGATATCGTCGGACCGGGTGTCGGAGGAAACCGTGAGCCGCTACAAGGGCCGGGTCAAGACCGAAGAGGAAGAGTACATGCGGCAGTTTTCAGCGACGATGGAGGAAATATCCCGGTAGAATTATCCCGGGTAAGGTAAAATAACATCGAAGCAGACGAAGAGAAAGAACCGGGATACCTGCCGGGTATCGATAAGAAAGCATCTGCAGGGAGAAGACAAACAAGATACTTCCCGGGTATCACAACAAGAAGAATATCTGCCTCAGACCAATCCGCAGGCAGAAAACAAACCAAGATACCTTCCGGGTATCATAAGCAAATCATCCGCAGCAAAACACGCTGCAAGGAGGAGATAAAAATGCAAACGATCAACATCGACAAAGCATGGTACTTCAAACACGGCATGAACGTAGACAGTTCTTCCGTACTCAGAGGCGACGACACAAAAACCGTCAACCTTCCGCACGATTACATGATCGAGAGCGAAGTGACCGAAAACGCCCCTGCCCTGGGAGCTGGCGGATACTATACCGAAGGCACGGCAAACTATTCAAGAAAGGTCGACATCCCCGAAGAATGGAAGGAAGAGACCGTCTACCTGATGTTTGACGGTGTCATGATGAACGCAACAATAGACGTCAACGGCGCCAAAGTTGCCCTTCATCATTACGGCTACACTCCTTTCTACATCGATATTACGCCGTACATCTACTTCGGAGAGCCGAACCGCCTCACCGTGACGCCCAACCCCTCCATGCAGCCGAACAGCCGCTGGTACTCGGGCGCCGGCATTTTCCGCTCGGTCACCCTCGGCCATGCGCCGAAGCTTCACATCGTCCCGGACGGCATCTACGCGTATACAAAGTCCATTGAATGGGACAAAGACGGCAAGGCGGAGACCGCATACCTGGCATCAGAGATCACGATAAAAAACCGTACTTTGAAAAACAAGATGGCCATTGTCGAGGTCTGGCTTACCTCAGATGGCAAGGAAGATATCCTTATCAGCCGCAAGCAGAAGATCCAGATCAACCCCGACTCCTGCGAGACAGCCTACATCTCCCTCACCCTCGACGATCCCGAGCTGTGGGATGAGAACTCCCCGAACCTGTACCGCATCCACGCACGTGTCACCGATATCGGCGAATTCCGTACACATCATGTCGCAACAGAAAACGGCTCTGTCGATGAATGCGATACGCTCTTCGGAATCAGGACGATCACGGCCGATGTAAAACATGGACTTCGGATCAACGGAAAAACCGTC
Source organism: uncultured Lachnospiraceae bacterium (assembly GCA_902803215.1). GTDB lineage: Bacteria > Bacillota > Clostridia > Lachnospirales > Lachnospiraceae > Blautia_A. Next base: position 1,795 of record CADCPK010000008.1, on the reverse strand, counting down.
AAACTCCGCGGCGGGTGCCTCCATCACGACAACGGCGTTCTCGGTGCAGTCTCACTGTACGACGCGGAATACAGAAAACTTTCTATAATGAAGAAACTCGGCTTCAATGCCGTCCGCACCACACATAATCCGCCCTCAGCCGCCTTCATGGAAGCCTGCGACAGGCTTGGTATGTACGTGTTCGCCGAGGCCTTCGACGCCTGGGGCATAATGAAACAGCCCGGTGACTACAACATGTTCTTCGAAGATGACTGGAAGAAAGACCTGACCGCCTTCATCAAGCGCGACAGGACCCATCCCTCTGTCATTATCTGGTCGACAGGAAACGAGATTCAGGAGCGCGGCGGCCTGAACAACGGCTATACTCTGGCCACGCTTCTGGCAAAGCAGGTGAAAAAGCTCGACCGAAGCCGCCCGGTCTCCAACGGCGTGTGCTCCTACTGGGGCGGGCTGGACGATGCCCTCACCGAAGCAAACCGGGAAAAACTGCAGGAGTTCCTTACAAATGGCATGGACGTTCAGAACATGGATTTCGGAGCATCCGACCTTTCCTGGGAGGAATATTCCGAAGCCTTTGTAAACGGCCTTGACATTGTCGGCTACAATTATCTGGAAGATAAATACCAAAACGACCACGAGCTGTACCCCGACCGCGTCATCCTGGGCTCCGAGAACTTCCCCAAAGAAATTGGAAAGCGCTGGCCGATGGTCATGAGCACCGACTACGTGATCGGAGATTTCACCTGGACCGCCTGGGACTATATCGGAGAGGCGGGAATCGGCAAGACTGCCTTTGTGGAAGACGACGACCCGAGGCTCGAACAGGGCCCGATGTCGCTCATGTCGCACAGCTCCGTCTTCCCCTGGAGACTCGCCAACGACGCCGACTTTGACATCAACGGAAACCTGCTTCCCCAGGGCTGCTACCGAAGCGTAGTCTGGGGCTCCGACGCAACACATGTGTTCTCCTATCATCCGGAGCATTACGGATTGAACGAGATCGTCAGCATGTGGGGCTTTACCGACGTGAGCCGCTCCCTGAACTATCCGGGTTACGAGGGCAAAAAGCTCAACTTCGTCGTGTTCTCCAACGCCGACGAGGTGGAACTTTTCGTCAACGGAAAATCCGCCGGAAAGAAGAAAGCCGGCGAGGCGCTCGCTGTCGAAGACCTTCCGCTGAGCTTCATGTTCGAAGCCGTGTATGAACCGGGCGAGGTGACCGCAGTAAGTTATAAAGAAGGAAAAGAAATCTCACGCGACACCATCAAAACAACAGGTAAAGTAACAGCGATCAGACTCAGCCCCGAAAAAGCCGAGCTGGCAGCAGACGGCCACAGCCTCTGCTACATCCCGGTCGAGCTGGTCGACGAAGAAGGAAACGTAGTGCCTGACAACGACGTATGCCTGGCAGCAGAAGCTACGGGCGCCGGCATTATGGCAGGCTTCGGCTCCGGCAACCCCATCACATCCGAAAACTACACCGCCGGCAAATTCACAACCTACAGGGGCCGCGCCATGGCAGTGGTGAGGAGCGGTTATGAGGCAGGAGACATCGAAGTGAATGTGAAAGCATGCGACGACACTATTCCTGCAGCTACATGTAAACTTTGCGTCAGGTGATGTGGAACCGTCCCCTGTTTTACCGGAAGGCTTTGCCCCCAATTCAGACCTGAAAAATAAATTTCAAATAGTCCTTGACAATCCGAACCGGAACGCCTATAATATACTTTGTTGCGAAGGAGAAGATCTTTTGCATGTGTGCGTTTAGCTCAGCTGGATAGAGCGTTTGGCTACG
>CADCPK010000007.1 GCA_902803215.1 uncultured Lachnospiraceae bacterium | reverse complement strand
CGCTCTGTTTACGGCAGTGACCGCCGCATCATCGGTGAACCCGCCGGCGGCTTCGATCGCCTCGTAAATTCTGCTGCCTTCCGTAAAAGTGTAAACACCCGGACGCGCCACATGTCCGCACACATCCACATATATAATGGAAGGAACAGCAAAGGCCTGCTCATCCTGCTCTTCTGCCTTTTCTTCTTCTCCGGGATCGCTCTGATCTTCTGCGGTGAAAGCCTCGGTATTTTCTTCCAGAAACCGCTCCGTGCGGGAAGTACAGCCCGATGAGAAGAAAAAAATACAAATGCAGATCATCGAAAGGATAAACGGACGGTACAAAAAACGGTTTACTGCTTCATTACTGTTCATTTAACCGGTCTGCCTCCTGCATATGACAGCCGGTGCTCATACATATCACTTCTTATTTTATCGAAACATTGGGAATTTTACAATAGTTTTTTTCCTGATAAAGGCCTGATATCCCATTATTTTTGACTTTTTATGCCCGGATTCACGTAAATATCGTATCTCACGGCCTTCCCTTTAAGAGAATACCCCGGGGAGCGTCCCGCCAGGAAGCCGCCTTTTGACGGTCGTTTTACGATCAGCTTTTTGGGACAGGCACATACCGCCGCCTCAAAGAGCTCGTCCTCGTTGTCACACGGCTTCTCGATCTGATGGATCAGCTGAAACTTCTTTTTGACCGCCGCACTCTTCCGCCTCTCGGGGAACATAGGGTCGAGGAGAATGACGTCGGGGCAGTAATCCATCCCGCGCATTCCTTCGATACTGTCTCCTCTGATCAGTCTCATACGGGAGACCGGCTCCCTCAGTTCCTCGATGTTCGCCGCGCGCACAAGACTGTCCTCCAGAAGTTCCGCTATTACCGGATCCTTCTCGTAGAGTGTCACATAAAACCCCGCTGCTGCCAGAAGAAGCGAATCCTCCCCGAATCCCGCGGTTGCATCTACCGCACGCAGAAGATGTTCCGAAGCCTCTTCGTCGCTTGAATGCACCGGCTTTTTGATCTTTGCCGCTTTTACAAGCAGTTCCCTTTCCAGGTTGCTCTGCCTGAGTCTGGGGATCATGCGGGTGAGATCTGCCCTGATCTCCAGCTCACCGTCTGTCAGGGTGAGTCCCGATTCGGTCATCACAGAAACCGCATTCCCTGTATTTTCAATCCTGTTATTCACATCACTCATCTGCTTTCTGCTTAAGCGAAATACTGATTTCGCTGAATGAATGTCCCTTTTTACGTATAGTATTAATCCGAGAAGGGCAGCAGCTTTTTCAGCCGGTTGCCGTTTTGGTCGATCAGTCCGATATATGGACCGCTCTCATAATAATAGCAGAAGTCTCCGGCTGCCACAAGTTTGGAGGTTTGGGTGCTGAACGTTACGTTCAGGTCATTGTCCAGGATCGCAGAACCATAGAACACGTCCTCAGGCTTAATCCGGTGCATTTCTCCGATCATCACCTGAATTCCGTCCTGTGTAAGTGCGCTCTTTGTTCTTTCACCTTTTTTATAGTGAGCAGGATCTATCCCCGCTCTCACACACAGATCGGAAAGATCAACGCTGTTAAGCACACATTCCCCGTTTTCCCTGTTCCGGACATACAGATTATCGCTTTCAATGGTATAAGATTCTTCCTGCTTCACCATTGTGCCGCCCTTGGTAAGGATATACCGGTCATTCATCTCTATCGGAGTCTCTCCTTCCGGAAGAGGAATACCGATCGGGTCGTTTTCTCCTTCAACATAGATCAGCCCGCCTTCCCGGGCATAAAGAAGATCTTTTTTGCCTTAGGTCAGCGTTCCCTCGCAGAATCTGCCTTTCAGCACATCCGCAGGCAAACCTGCAGCATACCCGGGGCGTGCATGCAGTTCGTCTATATCTTCGAACAACCCGGCTATATCATTCAATTCTTCATCAAAAATACGGAAAATGTTCCCTTCATGCAGACTCACAAAACAGACACGTCCTCTGTCAACCGGAACACTCTCAGAACCGATATATTCAAGAGACTCTCCCCACAATTCAGGTACATCGGCCATCACATGTCTCATAATTATTGTACCGTCCGTTGTACAGACATCGAATCTCTCGGATTCGCCTTCCTTTCCTGCGCCGATCAACAGATATTTCCCGATCGTTCCCCTGACCGCGCCCTTCAGCACCGCCGGAGAATCCGGTTCGGTGCTGAAACTCCAGGACCCGTCTTTCCAAATACAGTTGATATATCCTACGTTCCCATTGTTTTTGTTATAATCGCGAAACCACAGATGAATAACTGTCGCTCCGTCCGGCCGAAACATGTATGAAAACACACTGCATTCGGTCCGGTCAAATCCGCGCAGCTCCGGAACCTTTGTTTCTGCGATCAGGTTGCCTGTAAAATCATATAATTTTATGGTGTTTAGATCCTGGTTATACACACTAAAGGAATCTGACGCATACTCATAAGACTCATTATCCATATATTCGAATTCGTAGAGTGTCTCGAATGTATCCGTATCAACGAATCTAATCGTTCCACCCTCATACCTTACACCGGTCACCCCTTTTGGCACTGTGGTGAAATTATCATAGGTCCTGTCCATTATAGAGCCACAAAGTTTTCCTTCACTGTCATACAGATCGTATCTGTCGGACCCCGACTCAACGCCAAGACCCTCGTACGCCCCGCTTTTCAGTCCGATATATTCGTCCTCATAACAGAGGGGGCCTGCGGCAGCAGGGGCAGCAAGCAGCACT
>CADCPK010000006.1 GCA_902803215.1 uncultured Lachnospiraceae bacterium | reverse complement strand
TGTTGAGGGGCAATTATAAAGTATTAAATCTCAAAACAAAAAGGCATATAAATCGAATAAGTTAAATAAAAGATATTATCTTGATGAACGTGCAAACTTTTCAGCACTCCCGCACAGATATTCCATCATCAGCACGTGCTCCAATGGCGATAGAAACTTCACTACACCCATCGGGGCGCTTTCCCACTTCATAAATTCATATTTTTCCGGACACAGACTTTTCAATAAGGCTTTTCCAAAGTAGCTCTGCATTTTATTAATCAATTTAGGGATATTTTCCAACCTGTCGTATCTTTTGTCTGCCAGGCCCCGAATAGCAAGCTCTGATTTATACCCGGAGATCAGACCTTCCAGTCCGCCTATCTCCTCTCCGTGATGCATCAGCCACAGGATATCCTTTTGGACTGCGCTTTGCTTTTGCCGCAATTCTGTCGGAAACGGTTTTATGTCTTTCATGACATCCCGAGGTGTTTTCCCATAGTAATCCCTTAGGGCAAAAGAAGCCGGTATAAGCGCCTTTTTTACCTTCTTCAAGTCCGTCTCACTGTCGATAAGCCTTGCTCCATGTTTTATGCAATAAAGATTCCCTTTCAGCTGATGCTGCCGATGCCAATACATTTCGCCATACTTCATTTTTTCTTCATAAGCGCAGATGGGACAGTAGCGTAAGTAGGCAGACGCTATATTTTTCCGGTATCCGTTTATATAATAGCTCCTTTCTCCCACCCTTATCCGCTTTAGCATGACTTCTGTTTCATGCTGTTTGCTGCCTATTGTAAGGTAGTGAAATGCCGTGTGATCCCGGATAAATGTTATCTCCGTGATCCCTGTCTCTTGGTTTATCCATTCGGGAACCCGGCTGCTCATATATGGCACTAACATAGTAGATAACGGAGAAAGCTCTCTTCCAAACAAAACCCGCAGCACTTCTTTTATGGAAGATATCCCGCTATGGACCATGTACCTGCATAAAACGCTGTAATAACACTCATCCGGGTATGGCACCGGAAAGAAACTCAACATGTCTGATTCTCCCTCAAAAATCGTTTGTATCGATCACACCGTTTTTCAGCAGATCTTCATATCCGTCGCAACCCCTGAGGTCAAGCTCGTCTTTTTCATCGTGCTTTACGGAGGTAAGAAAGCTTGCGTAAGCCTGCTTGGCAACCTGTTCCGCTTTTGCCCCGTCCCCGAGTTTTTCCTGTGCCTTTAACGCAAGCGCCGATGCTTCACTATACGAAATACCGAGTCCCATAAGTGTTAGTACCGCCTTCTCGAACACGCCGGTCTTTGGATCCGGAACCGTCCGTAGTGTTTCCTTTTCCGCCTGTATACTATAATTATCCAAAAACTGCCGGTAATGCAGGGGATGGATATCGGTGAATTTCTGAAGATCCAGTTCTTTCCCGGTCCGCAGTGCATCTCGCATGGGCTTTGTCAGTCCGAGACTTTCATCTGCCACCCTGTGAACATCAAGTACGCCGAATGTCTCTTTTCCGAGAATGATCGCATCTTCCTGAACAAGTTTATACAGTATGACTGCCAGAAATGCAAGACCGTGCGTCTCTTCATAAAACGTGCGCCTCAGTTCATCTGTCAGCGGAACCTCATTGCGGGTGTATTGATACGGCCACATGGCCTCAAGAAATACATTCCATCCTTCTCCGTCCGGCATCATCTCCCAGAGGATATCCCCCTGGCCGCTTCCCCTTCTTGCCTGCCTGAAATCACCCTGCAGGACGGGAAGTGCCTTAGGCGTGCCGATAAGGACAACCGGCAGGCCGATCTTATTGACAAGCGTAACAAAAAAGTTCAGCATCTTTTCCGCGCCGCCGCTCTTGCTTACACTTAAACATTGGATCTCATCGATGACAAAGAGTCCCAATCCATGCACCCGCGCTGCCTGTACCAGCATCAAGAGCAACGTATCCAGCGTATTGCTCCTTCCCCTCGCCGCCTGCAGGTAGTTCGTGCCGAGGATCCGGTCCATTTCTTCAAAAAAATCCCTGCACAATCCTTTCAGGGTACCGTCACAGGCACAGTCGATCTTCATCCATACAAGCTGTTTGAGCGGAAGCGGTTCCCCTTCATATGACACATGCTCGATCACCTGAGGATAAAGGGAAAGAACACCTTCTATCGTACTGCTTTTTCCGACTCCGGATACACCGACAATCGTAAAACCGGAGGTGTTTGGATGATAACCGGTCAGATATCTGTATATATCTTCGCCCATCCTGTTACCGTTGTATGCTTCTGCGAGTTCCCGGCGATACTGCGCTTCCCGTGGATTTCTGTTTACATATCCCCAGCGTATGCACCGTGCAACTTTATAGGCAATGTCCAGATCATACATGCCCGGCTGATGGAACTGTCGCAGCCGCTCAGCATGCTGTATACGCTCCCTTGCCGACAAGAGCCGCTGTGCTTTGTCATACGGAGGTATTTTTGTCAGCTTTGTAAGGATCTCCCCGCTGTCCATCAGCTCAGGCAAGGATTCTATAAGGGGATTTCTTTTGAACTCAATCAGGGTTTGTTCTTTATACACAGCTCTTTCGTATCCTTTCATCGCGGGTCCTCCATCTGCTTAAGCCGTTCTTCCAGTTGCTTCCTGATTAGTTTCTGTACGGCGTTCAGTTCCGGGGCATCAGTTTTTACGCCGGGCCCGGAAGGCGCTCTTTTGCCCGCATCTCCGTTTGCACCTCCGTTTGCATTACCGTCTGCCTGCACACCTGTTTCTTCAGCGACCGCTTCCCTCCTGTTTTCCCTTATCTTCGAGAGCCTCTCTGTCTTCGTCATTCCCGGAACCGCTGCTTCGCGGGCCATCTTTCCGGCTTTTTCTGCTTCCCGTTCGATGAAATCGTTTAATTCAGCTTTCTGTTCCAGTTCCTCATGTTCATGTCTTGCTTTCCTGTCAAGATCCACCTGATGGTCATCATCGGCCTCCGTCAATGTCACATCTCCTTCTCTTCCCTGCAGATCCGAACGTGTGAACCGTATATATCTTCCGTCAGACAGCATCAGGTATACCGATGCCGTGCTCCCGGGATCGTACGCTACCGTTACTTTTCTTCTTCCCGCGATACGTGCAGCAGAAAACCAATTCTCTTGTTCCGCTTCCGGAGCGGTATATAGCATCTCGTGGAACGCAACGCCTCTCTCCGTGACCGAAGCTTCCTCCTTCGGCAGGAGTGTGAACCGTACCTTTTCCCTCGGAAGGCTCATCAAAGCGCCCGAACGATACCTTAGGCCAAAATCCCACAGATCGCGCGGCACAGGCAGGATCCCCATGCTCCTCATCTGCGGTTCGAGCCGGTATCCTTCCATGTAATGCGTGTTATTGTAAAACAGAACGCACCGGATAATGATCCGGGTGAACTGCCTGATGTCCAGCTTCGCGTCCAGCCGGTAATCCCTCGTTCCGCGCTGCCCGAAATCCTTTTTTACCTTACCCGGCAGAAGATCTGACATTTCAAGATTAATCACCCGGAAATGCTGTTCGATGATCCCCTTCAGGTCTCCCCGGTACGGCGGTGTATTCTCAAGGCGGATACCCAGCCCGGATACAAGCACATCCGCAGCACGGCTTTCCATCTCCCCACGGTCTGCGATCAGCGCCGTCGGGAGCTGTGCGCACGGCCACTCTCCGGCATCAAGTTCGATACCGTAACGACGGCAGTATTCATCCTTATCTGTCATTGCATTATCCAGCGCGACCACAGCATCTGCCCATGACGGATAGCGGTATGTGATGTGCATCCCGGTAACCATTCTTGTGTATGCATCCATCACAAAGTACATCACAGGCCTGCCGACGATCGCGTTCCGGTCATTCTCCTTCACCAGATAAATGTCCGCGATCGTCGCGTCGATCTGATATGCCGCACCGGGATAGGTGTGCTTTCTCTCGGTAAATCCTGTGACTGCCCTCCCCGTGCGCTGATATCCTCCTTCGCCATCCCTCGCCTTCACGGCAGCGACCGTATCCTTATTCTTGCGGTACCAGTACCGGAACTGCATGAACGAAGGGAGTTCCTCCGGCGGTTTAAGATGTGCTTTCCGTTTTCCGTCTTCTGTCTCTTCGAAAGAGCAGTAGCATTCTTTCAACATCCGGTCATAAGTTTCTTCGAGGGTCAGTTTGTCCGTTGTGTAATAATACTTCCGCAATGTCCCGGAAAAGTGACGGAAATCTTCCGGCTCAAGCACTTTCCCCGGGGCTCCTTCGCGCTTTTTACGTCCGAGCCGCTTGTACTCGCCTTTGGTATAATCCCTGCACTTTCCTCTTTTTCCCACAGCATCCGCCAGGGCTTCGGGTCTTTTCCCTCCTTTCCAGTACTTTCCGAGATATTTATACAGGTTCTGGACACACATGCCGGATTTTTCCGCCACTTCTTCCAGCAGGGCAGACCTCTCACCCGGACGGTAGATCTCCGGCTCTTTTTTCACAGCCTCGGCGATCACGTCATACCTCCTCATGGCACGACTTTTTTGGCCTTCATTCATAGGCATCATGTCTACAGGGTCTTCCGCCCGGACAATCCTCCCCGATGCCGCCCAAATCTCCAGTTCTCCGGATGTGACCGGTTCCGGAATCCGTTTTTTTCCGTCCAGGTCGATCCACCAGCACTCGTTTCCGTCCCCCGACATCCAAAGAAGGCGATATCTTTTTTCCTTTGAAAGATCCATCAACACTTCATTTATAAAAAAAGCCTGCCCGTTTTCCATTACTGCCTCCTTGGGTCTGCATAACAGATCGGTTTTGATAAATCAATATCTATCTGTCGTTCTCTCACCAATGCCCGAAACACGGACATCCCGATTCCCGGGCCTATGTCCGAGAACCTGTCCGCAGTCTCCAGGATCAATGTAAACGGGACCTCCGGATCCCTATACATTTCCATAAACAAACGCCTGCATTCTCCTTGCTGTCCCGCATCGGCAATGCAGGAGGATTCCGGCATTCCGGAACGCAGCCATATGATGTTTTTTGCTTTTGTCACATCGATCTGCCTTTCGGTTACCACTTTCCACTCGATCCCGCAGTCTGCCCAATATCGTCTCTCGATCTCAAATTTTTCGCGAACACGTTTGTTTTCAAGTTCCTTCACAGACTTAACCGTGCGGGCTATGGTCCCTTCTTTTGTCGTGATCAAAAAATCCGTAGTCATAACGTATGGAAAACCACTCCTGTGATCCCACGGATGCCGGATCCCCGCATCGACAGCGATACTTACCGTTTCTGACAAACGCATAGGGAACTGCTCCCTTATGTCACATACATTATCTGACCAGTCGAGAAGGCAAAAGTAGTACAGTTCATTATGGGAGAGCAGATGATGGATTCTCTGCGTCTTCTGTCCGTAGATCCTGACCGCATAACCTTTGGAAGCCAGGTCATGGATCGTTAGCCATGGCTTATACAGGGACAGTTCGCCCTGCCCGCGTCCTTCCTTCAACCTCTTACGATAAATGTTTTCACTCCACTTTGAACGAGGCTTTGACATAACCGGATCTCCATTAATTATATCTTATATTTTACTATTATGTCATATATTTGCCTTTTATGATTCTGAAAAATGGGCTGTCAAAGCAGCAACAGCCCTAAATAACCACGATTTAATCACTTATTTTTAACTATTATAACATTTATAAGCCTTTATGTCAATCCTTTTAATTATTTTTGTTTACCCCTGTACAACTTAGCTAAAACAACATATATCTCAATTCTGCCCATCAAGTTCAGCAAACATTTCGTCTAAGCTATATTCTCGAAGCGGAAACAAG
>CADCPK010000005.1 GCA_902803215.1 uncultured Lachnospiraceae bacterium | reverse complement strand
GAGAGAATAATGCTCGTAACCAGGCGCAGCAGCCAGTGAATCGGTTGGAAAGTATTAGACGATTAGATTACCCCCGTAAGCAGGCGTAGAAGCCTGTTACGGGGGTACTTCTTATATCGGAAAAAGCAAAAAAATACAGTCTATCCGGAGTATTCCAGTAAATGGAAAATAGCTGGTACTCGGCTAAAAAAGGGTAAACGGTACAACGTAAGCGACTTACGCTACGCCTGATTTTTTGAGACAATAACTCCAAAGACTATTGAGATTTTTTCAAGTAACTGTAAAAACTCTCAGCTATATGGGAGGTATTGTCCTGAATCACTATCTCCTGCCCCTGTTTGAAGGCGGCCTTGCCACCCCGTCTCTCCTGTCCGTTATCATGACTGCGAAGTATACCAACGCCATGACGTTCTACCGACTTGAGGAGGCAATCTCCGGTAATAAGGCACTTCTTACACGCCAGACCATGGCGCGCTGGATGATCCGTGCGGCTGAAGTGTATTTCTCACCGCTGTTCGACCGGCTGAAGCACATGATGGATGATTACTGGGACATGTCGTTCCTTGATGGCCTTCTACCCTGGTCGGATGCTCTCCCAGCAAAGAGATTGAAACCTATTGAACAGACCAGCAGCCTCGTACTGAGGCAGTTTTCTTTATTTTGTTAAAAGCCCTTAGTTGTACCGTTTACCTAGCCCGGTTGCAGTTGCTTTAGGCACAGGAAAGAAATGATGAGAAGAACTTTACAGAATCTATTATCGTGTACAATTTATCTGGGATCCCTGACATTTATCCTCACCTGTGCGATGGTTATTTCGGCTTATATTCCCCAGAAGGCAGTCCAAACACACATGGAAGAGTCTGCGGAAATCCTGGCAGAATGTCCGACGACATGGCAAATCCTCCCGGAAATCAACAGCAGCAAGGTACATCCGTATGCGGATATGCTCACTTTGAATATAGCATACCACTTCGGGGACGATATAGCCTCGTACAGTTTTGACAGAGTCGTTGATCAATTTTGGTATGCAAATAGTGAAAAACTGAAATCTGTGATGTGGGCTAAATATTATGGTACACCCGAAGATACGGATGAATCCATTAAACTGTTTAAGCAATCTGTTGATAATCGGTTATATGCAAACAAGGAATATCTTCGGTATTGGCATGGCTCTGCGGGCATCATAAGATTTCTACATATTTTTCTGAATATCCGTCAGATTTATATCCTACATTCCGTCTTCTTAGCTGCACTTTTTGTCTGCCTTATAACGATTTTGATAAAGAATCATTTTTTGAAAGAAGCTGTAGCACTGATCATATCTCTTGCTATGGTAAGCATTTGGTTTGTTCCTATCTGTTTGGAATACTACTGGTGCTTTCTTGTGATGATAGGTGCCTCCATTATTGCAGTGAAAACAGCGGAAAAAAGCTTATGGGGCAGAGCAACTTTGCTGTTCTTCTTTACCGGAATCATTACAGCGTATCTTGATTTTCTTACTACGGAAACAGTTACGCTTGCTGTTCCGCTTCTCTTGATGGTGAGCATGGGTCAGCGCAACACAGGGTATGCTGCTCCTTCATATTTACAGGAAAGTGGTTCGTGGAAGCTGATACTCAAATCATGTGTTTCATGGCTTATGGGATTTTGCTCAATGTGGATATCTAAATGGATTCTTGCATCGTTTATTCTTCAGGAAAATGCCATGCCTTATGTAACTGCACACATCAAAGAGCGTATAGGCGGGGATCCAAATGGCAAGTCGCAGCTGGTTTATACTGTTGGGGCGATAGGAAGGAATCTGAGATGTCTGCTGCCATTTGACTATGGGAGATTCGGATTTTTTTTCCTGGGCTTAATGTTCGGGACAGTCATTATTCTGATTACGGTTGGCGGGTTAAAATTTAATAAGACTGCTAACAGACAATTAATGGCAAAGTACTTTGTCATAGGTTGCATTCCGATTGTAAGATATGTGGTTCTTCATAACCATGCCTGGTACCATAGAAGTTTTACATACAGGGCTTTGGCAGGAAGTATTCTGGCATTGTGTTTTGTATTTGCTGAGCTGTTCAGGAAACAAAAATCTTGGCAAATATCTGATAACTGTAAGCGTGCGACAGGGAGACAGGAGAATGATCAACCTTAATCTTACCATCCTCATGCCCTGCATGAATGAGGAAGAGAACATCGCCTTCTGCATCCGGCAGGCACAGTCCTATTTGGATTCCATACATAGCCGTTGGAAGCATACAGGAGAAATCCTGATCGTCGACAACAGCAGCACCGATCGCTCTGTAGCCATCGCAAAAGAGTGCGGAGCCCGTGTTATCTCAGAAATACGTCCTGGCTATGGTCGTGCTCTCCAGGCTGGTATGCGGAACGCCTTTGGAGAGGTGATTATTTTCGGCGACTGCGACAGCACTTACGATTTTTCTGATTTGGATTCGATTTACTTACCGCTCGCAGAAAATAAATATGACTTTATCACAGGTGACCGATTCGCCGGACAAATGGAGACTGGTGCCATGAGCTGGTCCCACAAACTTGGTGTACCGTTCCTATCGTGGTGCGGAAGAATGAAATTCCATGTGAAGATTCACGACTGGCACTGCGGCATTCGGGGGATTCGCAGAAATGCACTGAAGAAGTGTCAATTCCAATCTACAGGCATGGAGTTCGCCACAGAGATGATTGCGGAAGTCAGCCGAAAAGGCCTGCGGTTTGGTGAGGTCAGTGTACCTCTTAAGAAAGCAAAAGAAAAGCGAACTGAAAAACTGCGAACTATCCGGGATGGGTTCAGGCATTTGAGATATATCATTATAGCGTGAGAGCAGAGAATGCGGTGCTCTCTGACATTATAGTTAGATACTATACTTTATAGCGGTGCAGAATCACGATGGTGCTGTGGGATGGGACAGATTATATTTTTAATTTTGGTACAGTCTCGATTATTGAGATCGAAGGGCAGGATTATAGGATGGAGAGTGACGGCGGAGTATGGAAGTTTCTGGCTGACTTCTTCTGAGAGGCTTTTACAAAGTTCTGGGTGGGACGATAATTCAGAGGGATTAAAGTAGAATTAAAGGAGATTTTCCTTCTCTATGCAGGTGGAGTCGTTTGTGATAACAGGCTATTCGGGGATGAAAAAGTGATAGGTAACTGATTTTTAGATGAGATGGATTAAAGTGAAGCGCGTTACGCTGATCATCGTTGCAGTCGGACTTTTTGGGTTCGGGCTGATTCTTTATCCGAGCGGTGGGGATTGGTGGAATAGTTATCATCAGTCGAGGGCTGTTGAGCATTATTATGCTGGTATCGATGGGTTACATGAAGAAACGGAAGAAGATCCTCAAGAAATCGGAGGACAAGTTTGACTGGCATGCGTAATTCGAAGAAGTTACGAGGCAGTCGTTCCATCCGGTGAAACGCGATTAAAGATTCGCAGGTTAGTGTCACAGGATAAAAAATCCATATTCCTAAGAATAAGGTTGGGACAGGAAATTCATTATAATCGGAAATTTTTCGCAAACCCTATGAACACAATGCGACTTGCTTTGCAAGCATTTTATCGAAAGTTGCGCCGCAGCT
>CADCPK010000004.1 GCA_902803215.1 uncultured Lachnospiraceae bacterium | reverse complement strand
TGACCCCGAGCAGAAGCGCAAGATCATCGGCAAGATCTTCATCGACGTCTTCGCGGAAGAAGCGAAGAAACTGGACGGCATCGAGTTCCTGGGACAGGGCACCATCTATCCCGACATCCTGGAATCCGGCCCCGTCAAGAGCCACCACAACGTGGGCGGCCTTCCCGAAGAACTGAATTTCCAGCTGGTTGAGCCGGTCAAATTCCTGTATAAGGACGAAGTCCGCGTCGTCGGAAAAGAGCTGGGTCTGCCCGACAACATGGTCTACCGTCAGCCGTTCCCCGGCCCCGGCCTGGGCGTTCGCTGCGTAGGCGCCATCACCCGCGACAGACTGGAAGCCGTCCGCGAGTCCGACGCCATCCTGCGCGAAGAATTCGCCAAGAACGGCCTGGAAGGCAAGGTCTGGCAGTACTTCACCATCGTGCCCGACTTTAAGTCCACCGGCATCAAGGACGGTCTGCGCACCTACGACTGGCCCGTCGTGGTCCGTGCGGTCAACACCGTGGACGCGGTCACCGCGGAAGTCGCCGAACTGGATTTCGCCATGATGCAGCACATCACCAAGCGCATCACCAGCGAAGTTGCAGGGGTCAACCGCGTGCTCTGGGACATTACGCCCAAGCCCAGCGGAACCATCGAGTGGGAGTAGGCATAAGAAACTGACTCTGTGACCAGCAAAAAGACAGTATAGAATATAATCAAGGCCTTATGCTGTTTAGGATCCATGTAAACACCAGGATCCCGGACAAGATCGTCCGGGATCTTTTCTTATGCCGGTGCTTTGCCTTTTTACCCTTTTTCTAGGATGGTCGTTTGAAGTATAATATCGCTGAATACTGCTTTGCAGTTTTCGTTAAGAAAAACCCGCAACGGACGGAGAGGAACGGAACGTTATGTCACTTGAGAAACTGAAAAAGCACAGCCTGAGATTGGGTTTAGCCTTTACTATCGCATCTATGGCGGTCTGCTTTGCGCTTACCTGGATATTTTTTGAAGACGACGTTTTCGTGCGAATGCAGAAATACCTGTTCGACTGCGGCGTAGACGTTATGGGAGCCTTCACCTGCGCAGCGCTGTATTACGGCACCATGCGGCAGGAAGGAGAGGGTGCGAAGACGTTCCGGACTTTGAATGTCATGGTGAGCGCTGCTTTTCTGGTGAATGCCCTCATGTATTACACAACAGGCGTGTCGGAGCTGGCTGCCCTCAACTTTGCGTTCGTACTGCTCAGCAAGCTGCTCGACCTGGCGCTCATCTATTTCTTCTATCTTTATGTTTGGGTCACGCTCGATTTCGAGGGCAAACTGGCTCGCTGGGCCGCGAAAGGACTCCCGATCCTGCTGGTGCTGGAGGCCCTGGTCATTTTGTCCAATCTGTTCCACCCTTTTACCTTCCAGGTCGATGCGAACGGTTTTTATCATGCGGCGGCTGCATCTGCGGCAGAGGATATCTTTCTGATCACGGCTTCTGTGATCACGACGATCCTGATCTTCCGGAGCAAAAGCCCCCGCAACCAGAAGGTGGCGGCGCTGACGTTCATATTCCTGCCGCTTCTGAATTATGTTACGACTTACGGCGAGTTCGGCAACGCATCCAATTACGGAATGATCCTGATGTCGCTGATCATTATGTACTGCATTATCTTCAACTACAACAGTTCCAAACTGGCATCCACGCAGACCGAGCTCAACATGGCCACAGAGATCCAGGCGGGCATGCTGCCGTCCATCTTTCCGGCTTTTCCGAACCGGGAAGAATTCGATCTGTACGCGAGCATGGATCCTGCAAAGGAAGTCGGCGGCGACTTCTACGACTTTTTTATGATCGATGAGGACCACCTCGGTATCGTGATCGCGGACGTGAGCGGCAAGGGCGTGCCCGCGGCACTCTTTATGATGATCTCCAAAACGATCATTCAGAACTTTGCCGCCCTTGGGATCGGTGCAGCGGAGACCCTGCGCAGAGCGAACGCATCGCTCTGCGATCAGAATAAGATGGAGATGTTTGTAACGGTATGGATCGGCATTCTGGAGATCTCCACGGGCAAACTGACTTGCGCAAATGCCGGACACGAGTATCCGGCGCTGTACCATGACGGAAAGTATGAGCTCTTTAAGGACAAACATGGGTTCGTGCTCGGCGGCATGGAAGGGGTAAGATACAAGGACTATGAGATCCAGCTGGGCAAAGGCGATAAGATCTTCGTTTATACCGACGGTGTGCCGGAGGCGACCAACGCCAATTCCGAGTTATTTGGAACGGACCGGATGATAGCCGCGCTCAACACCGCTGCCGCATTGGACCCCAAAGAGACCCTCCGGACCGTCCGCGCTTCGGTGGATGGTTTCGTGGGCGCTGCCGAACAGTTCGACGATCTGACGATGCTTTGTCTGGAGTACAGAGGAAGAAGCCTCACGCAGTAGAGGGAGGTTTATGAAGCGAAAAACAGCAAAAGAGATCCTTGCGGAATCCTTCCAGGAGCTGGCTGCGGGGAAGGATATCACGGACAACTGCGGCTATTCCCCGGCTACGTTTTACCGTCAGTTTAAGGACAAGTACGACCTGATCGCCTGGGAATTTCCCGAGATCTACGAAGTCTTCTCCGCGAGGAGGAGCTGGATGAGGAAGCCAAGCGGCAGAAATCGCATCGATGTACCATTCCTGACGGGAATTCCCCTTGTAGCGGACTTGCGGCATGCGTTATAATAAATAGGTTACATGTTAATTCTTGAACCTATCACATATTACGGAGGTATCAAATGTTTGATAAGTTGATCGCAAAAGTAAAGGCGGAACCCAAAACGATCGTCTTCACCGAAGGCGTGGACGCGCGCATCCAGGAAGCGGCTTCCAAGCTGCTGGCAGAAAAGCTGATGGGCGTTAGCCTCGTCGGCGTTGTGGATGAAGTAAAGAAGACCGCAGCTGAAAGAGGCTTCAACATCGAAGGTGCCACGATCATCGATCCTGCCACTTACGAAGGCATGGACGAAATGGTCGACGCCATGGTCGCTCTGCGCAAGGGCAAGATGAGCCCCGAAGACTGCAAGGCCAACCTGCTGAAGGGCAACTACTTCGGCACCATGCTCGT
>CADCPK010000003.1 GCA_902803215.1 uncultured Lachnospiraceae bacterium | reverse complement strand
TTTGCATACAAAAATGAGTCGAAAAGAAACGTCCCCATTGACTCAAGTCGAAAAGAAACGTCCCCATTGACTCAAAAAAAACTTCAAATACTATGCAGCCGGATAGTTGTTTGGAGTTTTTTTCTTTGATATACTCTAGTTAAGGAATGAAGGAGGCGGTATTGAATGAAGAAATTTTTACCTGCATGTTTACTGGTTCTCGCGCTGCTCGTCAGCGGATGTGGTATGTCAGAGGAAAAAAAACAGGCTGCATATCGAAAAAGCCCTGAGACGGTAATGTGGGAGAAGACATCCGAGGATTCAGAGGACTGGGAGAGTTCTGCATCCAGACAGGCAAAAGCGGAAAAGACAAAAGAGGAGAATTCCAAAAAATCGACATCTGCTTCATCTTCTGCCGGAGGGGAATGATAACTATGAGAAAAAAAGGAATGATCGTTGCCTCAGTACTTTTGCTTATAACAATACTCGCGGGGAATATTCCGGCAGAGACCGAGAAGACATCCGAGAAGGAGGCAACTGCATCGAGCTGGGAAGTCCTCTCGTATCTTGATGAGGATGGAAACGAGACGGAGGAGCAGTTTGTATTTGGCGAAAGCGATGGAACCTACACAACTCTTGAAGGGATAGAAAAAGAACTGGTCGCAACCGTCTTTGTGGACAGGCAGGACGTGATGATCGGACTCTGGAAAAAAGGGAAGACCCGGGTAACCAACAGTTCGAAAACAGAAGTAAAGGAATACACAGTGACGATCAATACCGAAGCGGAGGATTCAGACATTTTGATCGACGCGATCATGCCGCCTTCCGCCGAGCGAATTTACCTTCGGACGATGGAAGTCCGAGACGGAAAAGTCTACTATAACAGCAATCAGGAGAAAGTGGTAGATTTACTGAAAAAAGAATCCGGATTGGTAAACTTCGCGGTTAAGGAAGGAGAAACCCTTACTTCATATAACTTCAGGATAGATGCATCCGATTTTCAGGATTACTATTATGAGCTGGAATCCGAAGAAAAGAAGGCTGCATTTATCGAAGCCGTCGATCAGATCGATCTGACCGATTCAAACGCAGATTCTCAATTGAAGAAAGCTAAAGAAGCCCTGGACGAATTATCTGACGGTGACAAAAAAGAACTGTCTGCGTATGTGCAGACTTATGAAGCCTCCGACAAGGAATATCATGAGCAGAGGATCGATAATGTAAGCAAACTGATCGAAGCGATCGGTGAAGTCAACCTCGAATCTTCAGAAGAAGCAATCAATAAGGCAAAAGAGGCCTATGATAAGCTTACCCCTGAAGAACAGGGACAGGTGACCAACGCGGATATACTCACCGAGGCTGTTGAAGAATTCGAAAAACTGAAGGAAGCCCATGAGGCAGAAGTAAAAGAAAACGCCGGAAAAGTTACGGCTCTGATCGACGAAATCGCAAATACAGAGGATGCCGGCGATTCAGATGCAGTGAAGAAGAACGAGAAGCTCGGCGAAAATATCTATCAGGCAAAAACAGCGTACGAAAACCTTACAGAAGAAGAGCAGGATCTGGTAACCAATGCCAAAGTTCTGGAAACAGCTTGTGACAGTTATGAAGAAAATGCTATTTCTCCCGCACGTGAAGCAATTCTTGCAATCGGAGAAGTAACGCTCGAGTCAGGAGAGCCGATCGAAAAGGCAAAAGAAAAGGTGAGCCTGATTTCACCATCCTGGAGAGAAGGCCTTGAAGAGATCAAGACACTTGAGCAGGCAGAAGAGCAATATCAGGAACTGCTTCTTGCAAGACTCGAGGAACTGACGGAGCAGCTTCCGGATGCGGATGCAGACAGCATTCCGGTACTTTTGTCCGGAGCAGAGAATGTGTACGATCAGCTGACAGAAGAAAATCAAAAAGCCTACGGAGGCAGAGAAAAGCTGTCCGAAGCAGAGCAGTCAGCTTATGAAAATCTGGCGAATGTTATCATAAAAGAACTTAATGAACTGGATGCGGAGAAGGACAGCCTGGACTTTGCAAAAATGCAGGATGTGCTTGACCGGTACGAAAAGCTTCCTGACAAGGCAAAGGAGAAGGTGAGGAACAGCGACAGGATCGAAGAGTATAAATCCATTATTCTGCAGCAGGAAGATTATGAAGCAAGTCTGAAATTGCTTGAAGAAAATAAATATGCGGAAGCATATTATTCTTTCCTGGAAATTTTGGAGTACAGCGACAGCAAGTCGAAGGCAGAAGAGATCCTCGCCATGTGCGGAAATGTTCTGGATTCCGGATCGGGATACAAAATTTTTGCTCCACCGGACTGGAAGATATTAAATGAGGGTGCAACTTCTTCAGATCATTTAATTACATGGTCAGACGCATCGGAGAATGCCGAACTGAGATTCGTCATTTACAATAAAGCTGCAAAATCCACGGAAGGGATTTATGATGAAGAAAAGAACTTGAATAATCGAGATGTATCTTTCTTCAACGTTCAGGATAATATCAATGCCGTATATTGGACTGAAGAGAACTCTTCGACGATCACCTGGTCAGATCCGGAACATAATCTGGTGTATGAGATAGTTATGGAAGTAAAAGATCCTGCCATGTATGAAAATATATACCGGCAGATGACCGAGACGGTATTTGACAGTCTGTATTATGAAGGATCTTCCGAATCGGGAACCCCCAGGCACTATACCTACGTAAAAAGCAGCTCGGATCTGGTATTGTATGATAATCCCAACTGTTATTTAGCTGTGACGAAAGTATACGAAGCTGACTGGACAAATGGGATAAAAATGGCATTTTATGTGGAAAACAGGACAGGAAAGGAACTTGAATTTTCAATACAGAATATCATCGCTGATGCTTTGGAGCTTGATTATAATGCAGACCTTCGGTTGAATGTGGCAGGGGGCGATTATAAGCTGTGGTTTTTGCGAATCAGGCTTGATTCTCAGCAGGAGAACAACAGAGAAATACAGAGTATAGAACCACTGTTGAGCGTGACAGATAAACTCAGCGGAGAAGTGCTGCACGAGGACAGAATGTATATCAAACCATAAGTTGGTAGGTAGTTATTGGGGACGGTTTTTCTTTTAATTCACAAAATGGAACGAGAAACCGTCCCCTGTTTCATGCAAAAGGGGATATCATTATGAACGAAACGCCAAACACCAATAATACGGAAAAACTGCAGCCATATCTTTCTCCTCTTGCTGTCTGGGCCATATCGGTAGGGTCGGCTATCGGGTGGGGATCTCTTGTAGTGACAAGCAGTTCCTATCTTTCCGAGGCGGGGCCGATGGGCTCAGTTATCGGGCTTCTGATCGGAGCCGGAGTGATGCTGATGGTGGCAAGCCATTATCATTTTCTGGCAAATCATTATCCCGGTACCGGCGGTTTGTATAACTATGTGAAACAAATTTTCGGCTATGACCGCGCTTTTCTGATCGCGTGGTTAATGTTCCTGATCTATATCTCCATCTTCTGGGCCAATGCCACGAGTATCCCTCTGTTTGCGCGGTACTTCCTGCAGGGGATATTCAAAAAAGGGTATCTTTATACGATATTCGGCTACGAAGTCTATTTTGTTGAAGCAGTGGTCACGCTTGCGGTGATGTGGCTGGTTGGTCTGCTGTGTATAAAAAGCAAAAAGAATACTGCCGTCAGTATGGTGGTGATGGTGCTGATGCTCGCCATCGGCATCACAGTGTGCTTTGCTGTCGCAATGATTAAGCATGGCGGTTCCGGAATGAGCATGAGTCCTGCCTTTGCTCCTGAAAAAAATGCTCTCAGGCAGGTGGTCCGTATCGCTTTTGTCTCACCCTGGGCATTTATCGGATTTGAAAGCGTTTCTCATTCGGCTGCGGAATACCGGTTCAAAAACAGCCGCATTTTCCGTATCCTGTTCGCTTCCGTTATCGTCACTACGGCATTATACATTTTCGTGATCCTGCTCAGTGTTTCTGCTTATCCGGAAGAGTGCAGCAGCTGGCTCGATTATATTACTCATCTGGACAGATTCGAAGGGATTGCCGGACTTCCGGCTTTCTACGCCGCACATTATTATTTGGGCGAGACCGGTGTGCGTATTCTTATGGTGTGCCTGCTGGAACTGGTACTGACAAGCCTGATCGGAATGCTGCGCACCTTAAGCCATCTGTGCTATGCCGTGGCACAGGACAGCATCCTGCCGGAACGCTTTTGCGAGCTGAACAGCAGGCAGGTTCCGGCTAACGCGATCCTTCTGGTGCTCCTTGTGTCGCTGCCCATACCATTTGTCGGCAGGACTGCCATCGGATGGATAGTTGATACAACTACGATCGGTGCTACCATCATTTACGGCTTTGCCGCCATGTCTGTTTTTAAGGCGTCAAAGCAGAAGGGCTCCGAAAAGGATCGTCTGCTCAGCGGGATCAGTCTGGCCATTCTGGCGGCCTTCGCGCTGTTCCTGTTGTTCCCGAGCGCGTTTTCAGATTATACTATCGCCACAGAGACATATGTTCTTATGGCTGTCTGGTCATTGCTCGGCCTTTTGTTTTTCCATATGGTCATCAGAAAGGACAGCGACAGAAAGTTTGGTAAAGCGATCATAGTCTGGCTTGCATTGCTTATATTTATCGTTCTGATGGCAATGACATGGGCGGAAAGGGTGAATGAAGAACGGGAAACCGCCATTTTCACGGAAATCTCAAGTTTCATTCATACCACAGATGACAGTGAAATCTCAGATGAGGACAAGGACAGATTTCTTGAGAGCGAGTTCAGGCGTCTTCATAACACAAACAATGCCAGTGTTTTTGCCATAACAGGTTTGTTTGGCCTGGCGCTGGTCATTATGGTCACCAACTATAATTCCATGCAAAAGTGGGAGAAAAAGGCTGCCCGGGAACGTGACGAGGCTAAAAGCATCGTACAGACCGATCCTCTGACAGGAGTCAAAAGCAAACATGCTTTCCTCGTGAATCAGAATAAGATCGACGATTCCATAAAAGACGGTACGGTAGAACCCTTTGCTATCGTTGTCTGTGATGTGAACGGTTTGAAGGTGATCAATGATACCCTTGGGCATAAAGCCGGCGACGAATACATCTTTAAGGCAAGCAGGATGATCTGTGATATTTTCCAGCACAGCCCGGTATTTCGTACCCGAGGAGATGAGTTCGTAGTGATCCTGCGAGGCCGCGACTACCTGATCAGGAAAGAGCTGCTCCTGACGCTGCATGACCGTTCTGTAGAGCATATCAGCACAAAGGAAGTCGTCGTCTCAGGAGGCCTGGCGGAATACCGGCCCGGCACAGACAAAAGTTTTCATGAGGTGTTTGAGCGGGCAGACGGGCTGATGTATGAAGAGAAGAAACTTCTGAAAAGCATGGGTTCGATTACCAGGGAAGATGCCGAGATTGCCGCAAAGCCGATATTCCCGGATGACGAAGACGCGGAGATACTGAACCTCAAACGGCATATTCTGATCGTGGAGGACGAGAGGGTCAATCAGATGATCCTTGGAAATATGCTGGGCGAAGACTATGAGGTCCTTTATGCCTCCGATGGCACTGAAGCGCTGGAGATGGTCAAAACGCACAAGGATGACCTGGCCATAGTGCTGCTTGACCTGCAGATGCCTAAGATAGGCGGCATAGAAGTCCTTAAGGTGATGAAGACCGAGGAAGAACTGAGCAGCATTCCGGTAATCGTAATGACTGCCGATCAGACCGCGGAAGTTGACTGCCTTAAGGTTGGCGCTATCGATTTTATTCCCAAGCCTTACCCGTCTGCGGAAATCATCCATGCCAGGGTCAATCGCTGTATCGAACTTAGTGAAAAACGTAATATCATTCACTCGACAGAGCGTGACAGTATCACGAACCTTCTGAACCTTGATTATTTCCTTCGCTATGTTCGCATGTATGACCGGCATTACCGTGATACGCCGATGGATGCCATTGTTCTGGATGTCAACCACTTCCATATGCTTAATGAGCGCTATGGAAAGCAATATGGCGACAGCGTGCTTTCGCGTATCGGTATGCGCATAAGGCAGATATCCCGGGAGATCGGCGGTGTCTGCTGCCGACGCGGAGCAGATGTCTTCCTTATTTACTGTCCTCACCGGGAAAACTATGAGAGTATACTGAATCAGGCGTCTGAGGGACTCGTCGAGGAGGATGTATCGGTAAACCGTGTCCGCCTCCGTATGGGTGTGTACTCAGAGGTCGACAAATCGCTTCAGATAGAACGCCGCTTTGACTATGCGAAGATTGCCGCCAATACGGTCAAAAACGGTTACCACAAATCCATCGGCATCTACGATACGCAGATGCATGAGACAGAGCTGTACAGGGAGCGGCTGCTGGAGGACTTCAGGCCTTCGCTTGAGAATAACCGTTTCAAGGTATACTTCCAGCCCAAGTTTGACATCCGCCCCGATAAACCTGTTCTGTCCGGCGCGGAAGCGTTGGTGCGCTGGGACCACGAGGAACTTGGCCTGATCAGTCCGGGAGTGTTTATCCCCCTGTTTGAGGAGAATGGACTGATTCCGGATCTGGACAGATTCGTATGGCGCGAAACTGCTGCGAGAATAAGAGACTGGAAGGACCGTCTGGGATATTCTGTTCCGGTGTCGGTCAACGTATCCCGCATCGATATGCTTATGCCTGATCTGAAGCATATTTTTAATGAGATACTGGAGGAATATAACCTCAGTTCGGAAGATCTGATGCTTGAGATCACAGAGTCGGCTTATACGGGAGACTCTGACCGGATAATCTCCACAGCTAAAGATCTGCGCGCCATGGGAATGGGCTTCCGTATCGAGATGGACGACTTTGGCACGGGCTACTCATCTCTTGGCATACTGTCGCATCTTCCGATCGATGCTTTGAAGCTGGACATGAGCTTTATCCGCAGTGCTTTTGCAGAAAAGCGGGATATGCGGATGATCGAACTGATCCTGGATATTGCGGATTATCTCGATGTGCCTGTCGTAGCCGAAGGTGTCGAAACGCAGGAACAGTATCTTGTTCTGAAAGCTATGGGCTGTGAATATGTGCAGGGGTATTATTTCTCGAAACCGGTTCCGAATGAAGAATTTGACCGTTTTATCACCGAACGGGCAGAGACTGTGACCGAAGCGGTGCAGGTTACCGGAAAAAACTATGTGAGCCTCTCCGAAGCGATGACCGGTGGTTTTGAGAACATCTTTTATATTGATGTGGCCACGGACTGCTATCTCGAATTCTGTACAGATCAGGGAGGAAGCCTTGAGACGATGCCCGGCGGAACAGATTTCTTCAAAGGTGCGCGCGAAAAAATACTGGAAGGCGTAAGAGAAGCCGATGCCTCAAAACTCAGAGAAGCGACAGATAAAGCAAATCTGATAAAAATGGCCGAACAGGAAGAAACTGTCAAAATACCATACTGCAAGGTGAAGGACGGGAAAGAGGCTGCTTATTCATTGCAGATCATAAAGACAAGAGAGAGCGACGAGGGGCATATCGCTGTCGGTATCAGGCGGGAATAAGAGATGACGAACGTAATAGAAAAAAACAGACGATTCTATGAAAAGTACGTTGCAGATCTGATCCACACTAAGTTCGGAGAGTATGAGGACCGTATTGCCGTAGGCATTGCAGGAGAAGGCTCCGACTGCTTTGGGTACGATGATGAGATATCCCGGGACCACGATTTCGGGACGGGTGTATGCCTTTGGCTGACCGCTGAGGATATGATGCTCTTCGGCTACAGCTTATCGATCGCTTATAATGAACTTGTGGACAGTGTGGAAAGGTCATACTATACCGAACGGCTTCGTGAAAGACGCGGAGTAATGACCATCCATGATTTTTACTCCAAAATCCTGCAGACAGACTGCGACACGGACCATTGTGTGATGACTGAGAATACATGGAATTCCCTGGACCATTCCTGCCTGAAGACGGCAACCAACGGAGAAGTGTTCAGGGATGATCCGGGAAAATTCACAGCATTCAGAAACCTGCTGCTGCAGTATTATCCGGACAAGATTTGGAGAACCCGGATCGCAGAACAGCTGCACAGCTACGCTTCTGCGCTGCAGGTGAATTATTCCCGCTGTATGGCAAGGGGAGACATCGTGGCGGCCGAACTGTGCAGGTCGCAGGGGCTCAAATCGGCCATGGAGATATTTTTCCTTTTGCAGAGAGAGTATCCGCCTTACTATAAATGGACCTTCAGAGCAATGAAAGAGCTGGATCCCCCAGGCGCTTTCTCAGAGAAAATACAGGAGCTTGCCGGCGCACACTTAGACCTCGAGGCCTGGGAAGGAACCAAATATCATCCCAACAGACAGAATTATAAGGACAGGATCGTGTCGCTGGCGGAAGAGATCGCGTCGGAAATAGTCTGGATGATGAAAGAAAAAGGGCTAATAAGAAACAGGGGACAGTATCTGGAGCAGTATGTGAATGAAATATGGGTGAAGAGATAGAAGTCTTCACTTGAGAACCACCTAATTAACCACCATTTAATTTGCTGAGAGAGGAGGAAATCTTCGGCTCGGATAAGGATACTTTATTGTTGAGTACTAAATAAAGGCATCGGATTAGTTCCGGTGCTTTTTTTATTTGATTCAGCAAAGGATAGTTGACACTTTTAGTAATATCCGGCTGCCATAATTGATAGATATTTGCATATATGGTATACTTATAGGAGTGAATTTGTGGGAAATATCCAAATTGTGTACTCCATGAGTTGAGTTATTTTAATCATTGTCCTTACATGGATACATTGCTTATGGCATAAGTAGTATCAGGGGATCAAGGAATAAGAATAAAGCAAAATACCGGCGTTTATGTGCGGATAATTGTAAAGGAGTAGCCATTATGCCTCATATATCGGAATACGATGTCGAGACAAAATTCATCGACCGTCTCGAATCCATCGGTTATCAATATATAGATCTGAAGAATTATGAAGATGTTCTTGCAAATGCAAGGACACAGATTGCGGCGGTTAATGCGGGAAAATTGAATGAAGCAAAGGGCACCGCATCTTTCAGCGAGACCGAGTGGAAACGTGTCTTCATCCACCTGGACAATCATTCCGTCTACGAATCCGCGAAAATCCTTCGGGATAAGTATGTCCTGACTCTCGACAACGGCAAGACAGTATATCTGGATTTCTTCTCCTACGACACGGACAGGAACATATACCAGGTAGCGCATCAGATTACGATGGATCCTGCGCATAAGGACGATGTGTCTTATAAAAACAGATACGATGTGACCGTGCTTATCAACGGACTTCCGCTCATCCAGATTGAGCTGAAACGCCCCGGCGTAGAGATCAACGAGGCTATCAATCAGATCAACCGCTACCGCAAGTTTTCTTTCAAGGGACTGTTCCGATATCTACAGCTGTTCGTAGTCTCGAATTCCGTGCAGACTAAGTATTTCTGCAATGAGAACGAGATGCAGAACGGCTTGTACAATCCTATACTGAAATCTCTGGTCTTCTTTTGGACAGACGCCAAAAATAAGCGCATTAACACGCTGGAAGAGTTCACGACCGAGTTTTTCCGCAAGGCTGCCATCACGGAGATGATCGACAAATACATGGTCATCAAATCCACAGAGCCGATACTGATGGTGATGCGTCCGTACCAGATATTCGCCGTTAAAGCCGCCAAAAAGCGTGTGCTGGAAGCCAACCAAAACGGCTATGTCTTTGCCTGTACCGGCTCCGGCAAGACACTCACTTCGTTTAAACTGGCGCAAATCCTTCGTGATGAGGCGCGCATCGATAAAGTTATTTTCCTGATCGATCGCAAAGACCTCGACGATCAGACGGTTGACGAATACAACTCCTTCGAGAAAGACTGTGTGGATAACTCAGACTCCACTTATGTGCTGGTAAAACAGCTGCAGGATTCCGACCGCAAACTGATCGTCACTACCATACAGAAGATGGCAAATGCCGTGAATTCCAAACGCTACGAAGCTCTTATGGATTCTTTCCGCACTAAGAAAGTTGTCTTCATCATTGACGAATGCCATCGTTCGCAATTCGGAAAGATGCATGGAGATATCGACCGACATTTCCAAAAAGCCAACTACATCGGCTTTACCGGCACTCCCATTTTTGAAGCAAACAAAGGTGCTGACGGCAGAACTACCGCCGATGTATTTAACGCCGGCTTAAAGCCCGACGGAACCAAAAGAGAAGCCTGCCTCCACCGCTACATGATAAAGGATGCCATAGCAGACGGCAATGTGCTCCGCTTCTCCGTGGAATATCAGCGCACACTGTTTGCGCATAACATTGCCATGAAAGGCATCGACCCAGAGCAGCTTGACGACCCCGAATACTGCAAGCGTCACAACATTGATATCGAAAATCTATATCATGACGACGAACGTATCCGCAAAGTGGCGGAGCATATTTTTGAACATCACGAACAGCATGTACATCCCCAGGGCAAGGATATCTACACTGCACTGTTTGCGGTGGATTCGATCAAGACGCTCGGACAGTACTATGATATTTTCAAGGAATTAAACGCAGCCCGTGACGAAGCAGACCGCTATAAAGTAGCCGCAATCTTCAGCTACGGTGCAAATGAAGATATGGACGGCAAGGGCGATGAGCATTCGGCTGAGCTGCTCTCCCGCATAATGGCTGACTATAATCAGACATTCGGAACGGCCTATACCATCGAGAACTTCGATGCGTACCGCAAAGATATCTCTAAACGTATGAAACAGAAGGATCTTCCTCAGGTGGATATCCTTCTCGTTGTCAACATGATGCTGACCGGATTTGATGCCAAGCCGCTTAATACCCTTTATCTGGACAAAAATCTGGTATGGCACACACTGGTGCAGGCTTATAGCCGGACGAATCGTGTTGATAAGGTTACCAAGCAGTTTGGGCAGATAGTTACTTACCGTAACATTAAGCAATGGCAAGATGATGCTTTGCGGCTGTTTTCCGGCGACGGTGACCCGAATGAATATTTGCTTGAGAACTACGAGTATTACGTACAAAAGTGGATCAACCAGGATCCTATCCTTCGAAAGATAACGCCTACGGTGGATGATGCCGGACAGCTTCAGAGTGAAGATGAAATCCGTATGTTTATTATTGCTTTTCGGACAATGGTAGGAACACTGGCTACGTTAAAGACATTCTCTAAGTTTGACTGGGACGATTTGGCGGTAGTAATGGATGAGGAAGAATATGAGGGCTTTAAGTCCTGGTATCTGTATTATAAGGACCAGGGAGCTCTGGTTAATCCGAGAGTGCCTGTCCCTGTAGACATTGACTTCGATGTAGAACTGGTGCGTACCGACCGAATCAATGTGGTTTATATCCTTAATCTGCTCAAGTCTGTCAATAAGGCCGGAAAGACTCCGGAAGAACGTGAAGCAGACCTTGATCTTATCCTGCGCGAGATAGAACGTTCCGATAACGAATCGCTTCGCGCAAAAAAGGATATCATGGCAGAATTTGTCAGAACTCGCTTCTATGACCTGGCAGATGATGTCGATATCATGGAAGCTTTTGTCGAATTTATGAAAGAACACGAACGTGCCGAGACGGAATCTTTTGCCTTCGATCACGGCATTGAATACGATACTGTCCATGACATTATGATCGAGTATATCTTTACGGGAAGTGTATCGGATGAAGCTATCCGTAAACGCCTCATGACGTATCATTTGGGACTCTTGAAGATTACAAAGCTGACAAAAGAGATCAAGGAATTTGTCAGCACTACATATATGAAATATAAAGCCGAGGGAGAATAACTATGGCGATTGATACGAACAAACTTCAACAGCAGGCAGCCGACCTTTCTTCGCAGTTGTGGGCGATTGCAAACGATCTGCGCGGCGGAATGGACGCCAATGAATTTCGGAATTACATTCTGGGGACGATATTTTATCGCTATCTGTCTGAGCGCACAGAGATGTATATGGAGGATATTCTCAAAGAAGACGGACTGACCTATGAGCAGGCATTTAATGATGAGGATTTCAAGCCGATAGTAGAGCAGTGGTCGCTTGAGCATCTGGGATACATTATCCGCCCCGAGAATCTGTTCCGCGAATTGAACAGACGCATTATTAAGCCGAATGGGGATGCAGACAAGTTTTCTGTAGAAGATTATGAGCGTGCCGTGAATGAGCTGACAGGTTCTACTCTGGGACATAAATCCGAGAAGGCTTTTGAGGGGCTGTTCAATGATATGCGGCTGCAGGATACCCGCCTTGGTGACACTGTCTCTGAGCGTACAGAGAAGATTGGAAAGGTTATTGCCAAGATCGGTGAGATTGACATGAATCTGCAGGACCAGCAGTTTGACGTGCTGGGAACGGCATATATGATTCTGATCGGCCTGTTCCAGTCCGGCGCCGGGAAGAAGGGCGGTGAGTTCTTCACGCCGACGGGACCTTCTAAGCTGTGCGCTACACTGGCGACGCTGGGGTTGGACGAGGCGAAGACGGTCGGAGATTGTACTTGCGGTTCCGGTTCGATGCTGCTGGAGACGCAGAAACATCTTACCAAGCAGAAGGTCGGTCATTTCTATGGACAGGAGAACAATCCGACAACGTACAACCTTGCCCGGATGAATATGCTGATGCATGGGGTGGACTATCAGAATTTTGATATCTACAAGGGTGATACGCTCACAAATGATATGTATGGTGACGAATTAAAGTTGACCGTACAGGTCTGCAAT
>CADCPK010000002.1 GCA_902803215.1 uncultured Lachnospiraceae bacterium | reverse complement strand
GGAAGAGGGCGGCGTTCCACAACAAATAATGATATAAAAAAATCGGCGGCCTTTTTGGCCGCCGTTTTTTTAACCACCGATTATACACTTAAGTCCTGTCTTCTCCACTACCCCTCTGAGCATGATCATATGCTCCCGGGAAGGAGTCTCCACATCCCCCATCGGATAGGGTCGACCAAGGCCCACATACTTATCATACCCAAGTCTGTGATATGGAAGAATATGCATCTGTTTAACTCCCGGAAGCGAAGCCGCATATTCCGCGATCGCCCTGATCTCCTCGGGAGTCTCGTTGAACGTCGGAATGACCGGAGTACGGATAACCAGCTCGCACTGTCCGGACTCGGCCACGCGGCGCGCGTTCTCAAGCATCAGCGAGTTCTCTCTTCCGGTGAACTCCCTGTGCTTCTCACCATTCATATGTTTGATATCCATAAGATAGGTATCCAAATAGGGAAGCAGCATCTCGATGCGGGCATAGTCTGCGCAGGCCATACTCTCCAGCGCGGTCGTAAAGCCGGCATCCTTGGCTGCATGAAGCAGGTCACGCGCAAATTCGGGCTGAAGCAGGCTCTCGCCGCCCGAAAGAGTAAGTCCGCCGAGGGACCTGCGGTAATAGATGCGGTCCTTCTCGACCGTCTCCATCACCTCGCGGACAGTGGTATCTTCCCCTACGATCTTGATCTTTCCGTTATTCTGCCGCATCTCCTGAATCTCGTAGGACTGAGATTCGGGGTTGCAGCACCAGCGGCAGCGCAGCACGCACCCCTTCAGAAAGACGATGGTGCGAATTCCGATCCCGTCATGTATGGAATATCTCTGTATATCGAAAATTCTGCCTTTTGTGTCTAAGTAGCTCATATAATCTCCTCAGAAATTATCTGTCAACCGTTGCAAGCGTTCCTGTCTGCAAGCCAAAGGCTCCCGACAACCGCGGTCAGCCTTTGACTTATTGGTAATGTTTAAAAATCAAAGCCCTGCTCTGTACGGTTGATGATATCATCCTGCAGTGATTTGGACAGCGTAGTGAACAGTGCGGAATATCCGGCCACACGCACCACCAGATACTGATATTTCTCCGGATGTGCCTGCGCATCGAGCAGAGTAGCCTTATCCACGACATTGAACTGCATATGCATACCCTTCTGATCGAAGAAGGTACGGATCAGTGACTCAAAATCGTTAAGACCCTTCTCTCCCGCCAGCGCTGACGGATGGAACTTCTGGTTAAGCAGCGTTCCATTCGAAGCGATCATATGGTCGATCCTTGCGACAGAGTTTGCGGTGGCTGTAGGACCGTTGGTATCATGTCCGGACATCGGTCCGATACCGTCCGCCACCGGCGTATGCGCAAGACGTCCGTCCGGCGTAGCTCCGGTCTGCTGCCCCAGCGGCACGTTCGCCGAAACCGGATAGATACCTGCCTGGAACTGCCCGCCGCGCGGATTTTTGTATTTTTCCAGCGGTTTGGTGTACAGATAAGCGCAGTCACGCGCAAAGTAGTCCACCTCGGGAATATCGTTTCCGTATTTCGGAACTTCCTCGATCATCTCAAGCAGATTATCGAACTTCTTCTGCAGTTCTTCAGAAACCTTCATATTGCGGAAGTTCTCCACCATCTGCGCAATATCGGCAGCACCGACTTCTCTTCCGCTCTTTCTGAGCTCATTCACCACCGCCACAGTCATGTCGCGGATGGCAAACTCATCAAAGCCCTTGCCAAAGTTGAGATCGAGCGCCTGCTTGTACTCCTGAAGAGTAACCTTTTTCTGCTCATAAACGAGCGTCTTGATCGCGTACAGCGAATCCGCCACATTGGCAATACCGAAGCACTGCGGGCCGGTAAAGTTGTATACTGCACCGCCCTGCTCTGTGGTCAGGCCGCGCTTGATACAATCATCGACCATACAGGAGAGCCACGGAAGCGGTATCCTCTCGGCATGCGCCTGGTCGATCGAATTGTCCGCATTGACAAGAAGAGAGATCTGATATTCCATCTGCGCCTTATAGGCATTCCAGAAGTCCTCAAATGTGCGCAGATTCTCAAGCTCACCCGTCTGAATACTGACTTTTTCGCCCTTATCGTAGCCGTTGGAGAACACAAACTCAAGCGGACGGCACATGTTGAAGAAAGCAGCATCGTGCCAGCCCATGGTCTTGCCGCCAACCTGCGGCTCCACGCAGCCGATAATACAGTAATCACGCGCCTCGTCCATCGGAATGCCGCGGTTCATGAGCGCGGGAATGATAATTTCGTCGTTATAATATGCCGGCAGGCCGATACCTGTTCTGGTAAGACGGCAGGCCTCATGCATCAGCGCATGCGGAGAAAGGTTCCACACACGGATCGAGAGTGACGGCATGGGAAGGCCCACGTGATCGGAAGCCCAGATGCACATGAACGAAAGATCGTTGGTCGCATCCATGCCTTCGCGGGTCTGGCCGCCCACGATAAGGTTCTGGAACAGACTGTAGCCGGCAAATCCCTTTGCGGAAGCAGCATCACGGCACTTATTCAGGTCGTTCAGCTTGACCCAGATGCAATCGATGAGCTCCTGCGCCTGATCGCGCGTAAGGATACCTTTGTCAAGGTCTGCCTTATAATAAGGATACATATACTGGTCAAAACGTCCCGGCGAGATGGAATGTCCGCTGGATTCCAGCTGAAGGAGCTGCTGGATGAACCAGAAGGTCTGGCAGGCCTCGCGGAAAGAACCGGCCGGTTTGCGCGGCACCTTTTTACACACTTCGCTGATCGTCACCAGCTCTGCCTTGCGGACAGGATCCGAAGTATTTTTTGCCATCGCCGCGGCAAGCTCGCTGTAGCGCTCCGCATAACGGATGACCGCCTCACAGCTGATCACCATGGCTTCGAGCAGCGTATGCTTGCGCGCATAATCGCCGTCGCCGACGTTCATTGTAGCCTGCTCCGCACGGATCTTTGCGATGATCCCTTCAAATCCGAGCTCCATGACTTCCCAGTATTTGACATTGATATGGCCGACGCCGTTGTAGAAATAGTTCCCCGGCGTGAACACATTGTGCTCGATGGCCTTAAGCGTCTCAGCCGTCATATACGACGTGGCCAGGTCGCTGCTTGTACGGCCCTTCCAGTAAGGATGGACCTCGCGCAGTTTGTTTTTGGTCTCCTCAGAGATATAGAACGGATCGGCCTCACGCGTCGCCACGGTGTCGAACTCCGGTTCCAGCCACTCGAAGGAGAACTCGGGATATGTCTGACAGCCGCGGGGAGCCAGCGTAGTACTGCCTACGATGAGCTCTTCATCACGGATAATGATCGGGATATTATCAAGAATATGCTCAAATGCGTGAGCGCGGCGCATCACCATCGGCTCGTTCTCGGTCTGACGGTAGGACTCCGTCACCAGAACAGCGCGGGCAGCCTCAATCTCGGGCATCTTGCGGTACAGATTTTCTACAAGTCTGGTGATTCGTTCCGACTTGACTGTAGGGGTGGAATTATAGTTTTCCGCCATGGTTCCTTCCTCCTTCATGGAATATATGAACGCTCTGACCCATCCCCGTATCCGGTATCCGGACACTCCGGGTCATACTAATAGTTAATATAACATACCCCCTGCCGGAAATCAATCATAAACGCAAAAAATATCGTCACAATCCAAACAAAATTAACATAATTATATGTGGTTTTTTGTGGTTCTTGAGTCCAATTCCTCCGAATGCAAAAGAAAAAAGAGCCACAAATGTTGTTTTGTGACTCTTTTTGTTGTATAAAACTTATTCTTTATTTCTTAATGTTTCCAAAAGCGTTCTCATCCGGAGTAAAAACGCCCGGGTTGAAGTCCGCGTACGGTGCCTTCAGCTCTTTCAGATTCTTGATGGTTCCTGTCGGCTGAGCCTGGGTCTTGATCTCGGTGGAGTGCTCCAGCTTGCCGAGCCAGCGGAGACGCGAACGATTCTGCTCTTCCTCGGTAAAGTGAACCTTGATCTTTCCGTTCTCGATCGAAGCGGTACCGTGGCTTCCGCAAACTACGCAGTCAACGGAGCAGCCATCGTGAGAAACCTGAAGAAGTCTGGTATGGCATACCGGGCATACGCCCTCTTCTTCACCGCGCCATTTCAGACGCTCTTCCTCGGTCTCTGCGTTGATCGAAGCAAGAAGGTTCTGTCCGACTTTCGTCATTCTCTCCATCATCTCGGGATATCCGAGAACGGACTCATGAGCCATA
The DNA here is from genome assembly GCA_902803215.1 of uncultured Lachnospiraceae bacterium. GTDB lineage: Bacteria > Bacillota > Clostridia > Lachnospirales > Lachnospiraceae > Blautia_A. The sequence goes on along the minus strand of CADCPK010000002.1, from coordinate 1,717 downwards.
GCTCCGTAATACTCAACGGTATCGATAACATCGATTCCGATCGGGAAGGTAAACTCGTACATCATCGGCAGAGTGAGCGCGATCCAGTTCTCGGTCATAGCGCCGCCGACAGAGATGAGCGCTGCGCTGCGTTTTTTGAAGGTTCTGGCATCCGGAAGCTTCTCCTCCGGCTTTCCTGCCGCTTTGCCCTCATCATAGGCAGCTTTTCTGAAGGTAAGGTCGTGGCTCGGTCCGATCCTGTCGCAGATCGTTTTGAAACGTCCCGTTACGGAAGTCTCATATGTCGGACATGCGATGACCAGACCGTCCGCCTGCATGATGCACTCGTCCAGAATATCAAAATCATCGTGACGTACACAGTATCCTCTTCCGCGTCCGGTGATCATCCCGATGACGCAGGAGATACATCCGTTGCAGTTGGTGATGTTCAGGTCATCGGCACGGATAAAAGCGACCTCGCAGCCTGCCTTCTCACATTCCATCAGGGCCTGTTTGACCATGATATCACAGTTGCTCATTTTTCTTCCGAAAGAAACTCCCAAAACTTTTTTTGCCATAACCCGTCTCCCTTCTCAAAAGGACTGCGGAACATCGGTCGTTATCCACCTCACCGTTCTCCCGCAGCCCCATGATCATGTCAATTTCTTTATCTGTTTTTCATGAGTAAATATTACCGGTTATTCTTCGTTGCCGCATCGATAATGGAAGCGCAAATCACAGCATATGTTGCACAAATCATTTCTCGATACAAAAAGTGCAACAAAGCAATATACTTTGTTGCACTCCTTTATGTGACTCACGTCTACCTCACATCTTTGCAGAAAATATGGAGCATCTGAAACTCCTGTTTATCCATCAGGATCTTGATCTTTAAAGCTCCGTTTTTGACCTTTACTTTCGTCATGGCCAGATGCGGGACACTGATTTCCCGCAGATACTTCACATCATCTCTGGTCAGGTCGTCCTCGCAGCCCAGTCTCTTCCACTCATCCTGAATACTGCCGAAATTCCGGTTGACGCTCCTGATCTTTATTGTATATTCCCATCCTTCGGGAAGCCCCGTAAGGATCAGCTCGCGCGACAACGGTTCCCCGGCTGAAAGCGCCAGGTCCAGATCCTCAAGAGCCAGTTTGTCTTCCTCCCGCTGATAATACCCGGCATTAAACGAAATGCTGTTGGCGCAGACTGCCCGGAGGCTCCTCAAATTTTTCATCGTCACGATCAGTCCCGGTTCCTGATGCAGCAGACTTCCCTGCAGTTCTCCCAAAAACTGCATTGCATAGTATGCCGGTTTCCGTATGCTGTCCCTGCTCAGAAGTCCGCCGCTGCCGCTCAAGATCTTGCCGGTATCAAAATAATTGCTGATCCAGTCTGAGGCGATCCATAAGCTGCACAGCGTAACATACCGCATCATACTGCCGGCTTTCCGGCAGAAATAAACGCCTCTCGCGCAGCTGTCATTCAGCACATTGCGGTTTGAGAGCGACAGGTTCCAGTCCGAAACATATACAGGAATATCTCTGCTGCAGATCCTGCGGATCATCTCTTTCATGGAACGAAGCTGGCGCACTTCAAAATCCGGGTCCGGGTTTTGACGAAAGCCGGTCCCATCATCCGTCGGCCGGTAAGGGAACAGCAGCGCGGAGACAAAATCGGGGTACATGCCGCTCTCTGCGCACTTTTTCAAAAATATTTCGACTTCTCCCTTCGGGCTGTT
>CADCPK010000001.1 GCA_902803215.1 uncultured Lachnospiraceae bacterium | reverse complement strand
TTTCCAGGCGCTGAGTTATACTGTGGATGTATACAGGGGCGAGATCTACGCGGAAAAAAACTTTCTGAGATATGCGTTGTACGTTTCCTTCTTCCCGCAGCTGGTTGCGGGACCGATAGAGAGGTCAAAAAATCTTTTAAAACAGCTGGCAAAGCCTTTTAAATTTGATTTTGAGAATGTAAAAGAAGGGCTTCTTCGCATGCTCTGGGGATTTTTCCTCAAGATTGTGCTGGCAGACAGGATATCGATCGTGGTCGATACCGTCTTTAACGAGTACACAAAGTACAGCGGATGGTATTTTATCGTAGCAACTGTCTTATTCGCTTTCCAGATATACTGCGATTTTGCCGGATATTCAACGATCGCCATAGGCGCGGCTGAGATAATGGGAATACGGCTCATGGAAAACTTTGATGCTCCGTACACTGCGACGACTGTGGCAGATTTCTGGCGAAGATGGCATATTTCCCTGACATCGTGGTTCAGAGATTACCTGTATATTCCACTGGGAGGCAACAGAAAAGGGAAGCTCAGAAAAAATCTGAACCGTATGATCGTTTTTTTGGCAAGCGGCCTTTGGCATGGCGCGGGTATCCATTTTGTCGTGTGGGGCGGTCTGAACGGGCTGTTTCAGGTGGTCGGAGAGTACCTTATGCCTGTTCGGAAAAAGATCATAAAGCTTCTCGGCCTGCACGAAGAGTCACTTGGGTTTAAATTGTATAAGTCTTTGGTTACATTCTGTCTGGTCGACTTTGCCTGGATCTATTTCAGAGCAGATGGATTCCGCACATCCAACATGATAGTGAAGTCGATCATTCATGCCGACAATCCCTGGATCCTGTTTGACGGTTCGCTTTATAACCTGGGACTGGACGAAAAGAACTTCAGGCTGATGCTGCTGTGCATAGTTGTTCTGATCGTGGCAGACATATTGAAGAACATGGGAATATGCATAAGAAAAACGATACTGGAGCAGGATTATATTTTCAGGTGGATCGTACTTGTGTTTGCGGTGTTTTTCATTCTGACGTTCGGTATCTGGGGACCGGGATATAACGCCGCCAATTTTATCTATTTTCAGTTTTAGGAGCTGAATAATGAAGAAAACAATAAAACACCTGTTAAGCTGCATCATCGTTGCGGTGATGCTCATAACGGTAATGTCGAGGGCGACAGAGATAACGGAAAGAAAAGCGAGCGACTTTAAAAACGCTCCGTTTTTTGACCATGCAAAAGACATTGATGTACTGTTTTTGGGGTCCAGCCATATGCTTAATGCGGTTTATCCGATGGATCTTTGGAACCGGTACGGCATCACTTCCTATAATTTTGGAGGACACAGCTGCCAGCTGGCAGGATCCTACTGGATCCTCATGAATGCGCTTGATTACTGTTCTCCGAAAACCGTTGTGGTCGATGGTATGTTTCTTGCGAGTCAGGGAAAGGCGGCTGACAATTTTTCATATCAGCATCTTTCATTTGATGCATTTCCGCTGTCGATTACCAAGATCCGGACAGTCTTCGATCTGATGAATGATAAGACCGGAGATACGGCCACCGAAGAGAATACGGAAGAGAACGCGAACAGTGGATATGAAAAACGAACTGCGATAGGTCTTTTGTGGAATTATTCCGTTTATCATACGAGATGGACCGAGCTCAGTGAAGAGGATTTTGCGGGAGAAAGCACGCATGAATATGGAGCGGAGGCCAGAGTAAGAGTAGTTGCTCCCGAAGAGACTATCGAAAACACAGGGAAAAAGTTCTCCGGTGAGACGACGGGAGTGAAGTATCTGCGGAAAATTATTGAAGAGTGTAAAAAAAGAAATATCGATGTAGTACTTACTTATCTGCCGTATCCGATAACAAAAACGATAAACTGGGAAGAAGTAAACACGGTGAATGACATAGCCGAAGAATATGGGATCGACTATATCAATTTTCAGGAGGAAGATATTGCCGACTTTAATGTGGACTGCTACGATGCGAGGTCACATATGAATGTTTCCGGTGCCTTGAAAATAACGGACTACTTTGGTGACTTTCTGACAGACAAATATGACATGACGGACCACAGAGAGGATCCGGAGTATGCGTATTGGAATGAGGACTTCGCCGTATATAAGCAGGATAAGGATGCGAGACTCGGTACGGTAAAAGATCTGAACACGTTTTTGATGCTCCTGTCCGATAAGGATTATGGATTTGTCCTTGATATAGAAGATCCGAGGATCTTTGAAGACGAAACCACGATAGAACTGCTCCGAAACAGGGGCATAGATGTTGACGAGATCGACGACGAGACAAAGTACATTATCGCATACGGGGATGATACACGGGTGCTCAATGCGGAAGCAGCGGAAAGCGTGAATTTGGGCGATATTATTCCTTCCGCTGAGAATGGCGAGGATGGAATCGTTATTGATCCGGACGAAGGAGAGCCGGTAACGGAAGATGATACACTGTATCGGGACGGAAAAATCATCGCCAACGTATATAACAGCGACGGAACCGGGCTTGTGAATGTCTCTGCATTTGCCATTCCGGCCACCTCGACCGGACTTGACAGAACTCCGCAAAAAGGAGGGCAGATCGTCCTGGTGAGCAGAGCAGAGCGCGTCAATTAACCGGGAAATACATACATCATTATAATAAGAAAGAACTCTTGCAGATAAGGGGCGGCTCATGATCGGACGGTTATGAGCCGCTCTTTTGTGTTTTATTGATTTTAGTAAAACAATCTCTTGTAATTCCCGTGATTCTAATGTAAGATAAATATGGGAGAGTTTACTTATTCCTTGAATAGTATCTCCTGCAATTATGTAAACTGATATGTAACTGCAGTGAAGAACAGGATGAAGAGGGTTCGGATATGAACAGATATTTACGCCTGCTCAACCGAATATGGAGAAAAATACAGAGCGGATCTAAGCGTTCGATTGCCATGATCCTTGTTTTCGTGCTGCTTTTTTCATCTGTAAGTGTTACAGGAACTGATGTCGAAGGCAGCGGATCCGGCTACGGCGCTGAAGAGGAATATGCGCCGCCTGCGCATCCCGCTTCGGAGGTCTCGGGCTTTTTTGAAAATGTTCGTTTCCTCCTTACGTTCCCGTCAGGGACGAATGTGGAAGATGGCGCCTGGCTGCAGACCGTGTGGATCCATCCTGACAGTTCGGAGTACAGAAGTTATACCGCAGCGGTTAAAGAAGGAATCGATCTGAGAAGAGAGGCGTGGGCCGTTGAGGACGGAGACTTCTACAGCGCTTCGATCGTTCAGCCTGACGGAAGCATTGTTCAGCCTGACAGAGGCGCACGCCTGGAGATCATATTCCCTGCGGATTCATGGGTCTCCGCAGAACCGGACAATGTCAGGACCGTATTTTTCCGGGAGAACATTTTTGAAGAGAAGCAGGAAAGACTTGACGCAGCGGAGAGAACATCGGCTCCGCCCATGACTAAGCAGCTTAAGGATGATGGGCTGCATATCACCTTTGATCTGGATTCGGTGTATGCATTCGGTGTGATGAAGACACAGGTTCCGGACGGAACGCCGATAGAGTATTTCGTTCCCGCAGAACCGGAGGTCCCTGAAGACGGCGGAGAGTACTATACGCTTGAAGACGCAGAGCAATACGTGTATGAGGAGCAGCAGACCGAAATTCCCGTACAGGAAGAAATGCTTTCTGAAGAGGGAATAATTCCTGAAGGAAACGAAGAATACTTCGGAATGACAGAACCGGATGAACAATGGGATTATTCGGCGGAGGTCGAGGAGCCGGTTTACTCTGAAGAAGA